>JAAYJG010000259.1 GCA_012523055.1 Ruminiclostridium sp.
ATCTGCATCTGGAAGATGAGGAGATTGTCCAGCTTGGTCGAAAAGGGGACAAGGATGCCACGGACTATCTCATTCATAAATACAAGAATCTGGTTCGGGCAAAAGCCAGGGCTTATTTCCTGATTGGTGCCGATCGTGAGGACGTGGTGCAGGAAGGGATGATAGGGCTTTACAAGGCGATCCGGGATTATCAGCCAAACAAGTCCATGGCCTTCAAAACCTTCGCGGATCTTTGCGTCACCCGTCAGATGATCACTGCTGTGAAAAATGCCACGCGCCAGAAGCATATTCCGCTGAATTCATATATTTCACTGAACAGAAAGTCCTTTGATGAGAATTCAGACAGAACATACATCGAGCTAGCCAGCGACGAGAACATCACCGATCCCGAATCGTTACTGATCAAAAAAGAAGAATTCAATGGCATTGAACATAAAATGGGGGAAATTCTTTCATCCTTCGAATGGGAGGTTTTATCCCTGTATTTGAACGGAATAACCTATGTGGAAATCGCCAGACAGGTGAAAAAGCCCATCAAATCCATCGATAATGCACTTCAACGGGTTAAAAAGAAGGTTGAAAAGCATGTTATCAATCATAAAATTATCTGAACAAAAGCAGTGAAAAGCTTCATCCAACCTTTAAAAAGTATTGTATACAACACGGGTTCCCAATAATAACAATTCAGTCCCGCGCCGTTCATTGAACCATGGGCTCGTTATGCCCGCAGGTTTTGGATGTATGGCTGGGGAAATATCAGTGCCCCCCGGAATGATCCGGAGAGTTTGAGGAGGTTTTACCTTGGAAATTCAATCGATTCTGCAAAAGGAATTTAAACTGAACCCTGTGCAGGTTAAAAACATTTTGGAATTAATCGACGCGGGGAACACTATTCCCTTTATTGCGCGGTATCGCAAGGAAATGACCGGATCGCTTGATGATCAGGTTCTGCGCGTGCTCAATGAGCGATATGAATACCTGAAGAATCTGGATGCGCGGAAAAAGGACGTATCACGTTTAATCGATGAAACGGGCAAGATGACCACCGAGATTTCCGCAGCCATCGAGAAGGCTGAAACCCTTCAGGAAATTGAGGATATCTACAGGCCATACAAGCCAAAACGCCGTACCAGAGCCATGATTGCCAGGGAAAAAGGGCTTGATCCCCTTGCCGCGGTAATTCTTTCCGGTTTGAAACAGGATGAGCTGCTGGAAAAGGAAGCACTTGCCTTTGTGGATCCCGAAAAAGATTTGAATACGGCCGAAGATGTTTTGCAGGGTGCACGGGATATCATTGCCGAGGAGGTTTCAGATAATGCCGAATTCCGCAAGGAGATTCGAAGCATGTTCCACCGGTATGGCCTGCTGATATGCAAAACCAGAAAGGAAGAAGACACGGTGTACCGTATGTATTATGACTTCAAAGAGCCTGTTGCTTCCTTGGTCAGTCACCGCATTCTTGCCATCAACCGGGGCGAAAAAGAAGAAGTATTGAAGGTGCAGGTTTCCATAGACGAGGAAAAGGTGCTTGCTTTCCTGTTAGGCCGGTATGGAATTGTTAAGGGCAATAAAAAACAGCTAACGATGGCGATTGAAGATGCCTGGAAAAGGTTGATCTACCCGTCGGTAGAGCGAGAAATTCGCGGCGAGCTCACAGAAAAGGCCGAGGAACAAGCCATGGTCGTCTTCAGAGAAAACTTGAAAAATCTGTTGATGCAGCCACCAGTCCACAACAGAGTGGTTTTGGGGCTGGATCCCGCATATCGCACCGGATGTAAAATCTGCGTTGTCGATGGAACCGGCAAGGTTCTTGCAACTACAGTGGTCTATCCCACACCGCCCCAGAACAAAACCGAGGAAGCAAAGAAAACACTGAAAGCACTGATTGAAAAATATGGTGTGGACATCATCTCTATCGGAAACGGCACCGCCAGCAGGGAATCGGAAATCTTTGCAGCCGATATGCTCAAAGAAATAGAAAGAGATGTAAAGTATATGGTGGTCAGTGAAGCTGGTGCATCGGTTTACTCGGCATCAAAGCTGGGCGCGTCTGAGTTTCCGGAATTTGATGTATCCCTGCGCAGCGCTGTCTCCATTGCGCGCAGGCTGCAGGACCCGCTGGCTGAGTTGGTGAAAATCGACCCCAAAGCCATTGGCGTGGGGCAGTATCAGCATGATATGAACCAGAAGCGACTGGGAGAATCTCTCGGAGGGGTTGTTGAGGATGCAGTGAACAAGGTTGGCGTTGATCTGAACACGGCATCCCCTTCGCTACTGTCCTATGTGTCCGGCATCAACGCTACACTTGCTGAAAATATTGTGGCATTCCGGGAAAAGGAAGGAAGCATTCGAAACCGTCAGGCTCTGAAAAAGGTGCCGAAGCTGGGCCCGAAAGCCTTTGAGCAGTGTGCGGGCTTTTTGCGGATCCGGGATGGTGAAAACGTGTTGGACAATACCGCTGTACATCCGGAATCCTATGCGGCCTGTGAGGCGTTGCTGAAAAAAACGGGTTATACCGCGGATGATATACGCTCCCGCAACCTTGCCCTTTTGGATCTGGTGGTGAGCAAAACCGGACTGAAGGCACTTGCCACCGAGTTGAACATTGGTGAACCCACGCTGAAGGATATTGTGGAAGAGTTGAAGAAGCCCGGCCGTGATCCCAGGGAGGAACTGCCGCCACCGCTTTTAAAGCGGGATGTTCTGGACTTAAAGGATATAAAACCGGGGATGGTCTTAACCGGAACGGTACGCAACGTGGCGGATTTTGGGGCTTTTGTGGATATTGGTGTCCACCAGGATGGGCTGGTACACATTTCACAGCTGGCCGACAGGTTTGTCAGGAACCCCATGGAGGTTGTGTCGGTGGGAGATATTGTAACCGTAAGGGTTTTGGAGATTGATCCGGTGCGCAAACGGATATCATTAACCATGCGGGATGTGAAGTAATTACTGACTTGAAAATCCAACCTCAAAACATCCCCCGCAGTTTTTCACCATTCAATGAGCGCTTGCGCGAATTGTGCGCCAAACCACGTTTTTGCTTGCAAAATACGTATGGGCGCTGAAAGCACCTTCAGGGGGAGTGTTCCTCGGCTGAAGCCTGCGGTACACTCCCGACTTGCGCGTTTTGTGTGCAACTAGTTCATAATTATCTCTGATAATTATGAACGGTCCGCGAGCATTTTATCAAATGCCAG
>JAAYJG010000260.1 GCA_012523055.1 Ruminiclostridium sp.
ACTGGACTGTGGTTACAAAAGACGGCAAATTGTCGGCTCATTATGAAAATACCGTAGCCGTAACCGGAAATGAACCGGAAATACTGACAAAAATCTGATTAATTTCCGATGGGTATTGAAAAATGAGAGAACTTCCTTTAGAATAATATAGTTAGGCTTAAAAAGGATGGTAATGATGGAAGTCCTGAATCCTGTAATCGGCAGGGCTGCTTTTTCAAAGGCCGGCAGAGACAAGGGGAAATTATTTATTGTCGTTGGCATCGTAGATGAGGATTTCGTACTCATCGCAGATGGGGATTTACGCCCGGCGGAACGACCGAAGAAGAAGCGGCTGAAGCATTTAAGGTTTGTCGACCAGACAGCGGATGCCATTGTTGAAAAAATAAACAGCGGCAGCAGGGTTGTCAGTGCGGATTTAAGGCAAGTGATCCGTGAAGTTAAGGAATTGCTCGAGGGTTAAGGAGGGTTTCAATTTGTCTAAGGAAGATGTCATTGAAGTTGAAGGTAAGGTGCTTGAAGCCATGCCGAATGCCATGTTCAAGGTAGAGCTGGGCAACGGCCATAAAATTCTTGCGCACATATCCGGAAAACTGAGGATGCATTACATCAGAATCCTTCCCGGTGATAAGGTTACGGTTGAGATGTCACCCTATGATCTTACCCGCGGAAGGATAACCTGGAGAGGAAAGTAAATCTGTAAACAGTTTTGGCATTTGAAAATAAAAACAGAAGGCGTGTTCAGCCTCTGCTCTTTATTTGATAGAATGAACGACTTATGAGAGCTGAAGAACAGGAGGGTCGAAGATGAAAGTAAAACCTTCAGTGAAGAAGATCTGTGAAAAGTGTAAAATAATCCGCAGAAAAGGCAAAGTCATGGTAATCTGCGAAACCCCAAAGCACAAACAACGTCAGGGATAATACGTTTGTGCGGGTGATGAAGTTTGTAAATGATTGGGGTTCCGGTTTTTCCGGAGCCTGAAGAAAATTGAGATTCCGACGGCGCGGCTGAAACAGTTATATCAATGCTCGCGGCGCAGGGGAGGGTTGTAAAAGTAAAACCCCTGGGTTGCACACCATTCACGCAAGCGCTCATTGAGTAATGTTGCTGGACGAATCTTTGATTATAAAACAGTTTTGATCACGGTTTAGCTAAAAACATTCCCGCAGCACTCATCAGGCCGGGAACGATACAAATGGCAGGCCTTGTCGGCCGCCATGAATATGTGATTACTTTCGGAGGTGTAAGACATTGGCTCGTATTGCAGGTGTGGATCTGCCAAGAGAAAAAAGAGTTGAGATAGGGCTCACCTATATATTTGGTATAGGAAGGACCCGCTCCAATGAGATATTGGCAAAAACAGGCGTCAGTCCGGATACCCGTATCCGTGACCTGACCGACGATGAAATCAGTAAGTTAAGAGATATCATCGAAAAGGAATATACTGTTGAAGGTGATCTCAGAAGAGAGACTGCCCTGAACATCAAGCGTCTTATGGAAATAGGCTGCTATCGCGGCAGGCGCCACAGAATAGGGTTACCTGTACGTGGTCAGAGGACAAAAACCAACGCGAGAACCAGAAAAGGTCCGAAGAAGACCGTAGCCAACAAGAAGAAATAACAGGAGGTTTGGTTATCAATGGCGGCTAAAGTTGTAAGAAGAACAAGAAAGAAGAAGGAAAAAAAGAATATAGAGCGCGGATGTGCCCATATTCATTCATCCTTTAACAATACGATTGTAACCATTACAGACGTTATGGGTAACGCCGTGTCATGGGCAAGCTCCGGAGGCCTTGGCTTCAGAGGCTCCAAGAAGAGCACTCCCTTTGCCTCCCAGCAGGCGGCTGAAACGGCTGCAAAGGCTGCGATGGAACATGGTATGAAGACCGTATCCGTGTTTGTTAAGGGTCCCGGCTCGGGACGTGAGGCTGCGATTCGTGCGCTTCAGGCAGCAGGGCTTGAAGTAAACCTGATCAAGGATGTTACCCCCATTCCGCATAATGGCTGCAGGCCCCCGAAGAGAAGAAGGGTATAACAGGCTTTGTATTTCCACGATTTTCCCTTGTGGAATAGGATATGCAAAAACTGGCAATGATTTAGTAGAACATGGCCCTGCTCAAAATCCCATGACGATAAGCGAAAATGAGGGGCCCAAAATGAAGGTTACATTAATCGGAGGTGTAAAAACAAATGGCAAGATATACGGGCGCATCTTGTAAATTGTGCCGCCGGGAAGGCCAAAAGCTTTTCCTGAAGGGCGAAAGGTGCTATACCAATAAATGCTCTGTTGACAGAAGGCCATACGCGCCGGGTATGCACGGGCAAAATAATCGTAAAAAGATTTCTGAATACGGTGTCCAGCTTCGCGAAAAGCAAAAGGCAAAACGCTTTTATGGCATCCTGGAAAGCCAGTTCAGAAGATATTATGAAATGTCTATGCGGAAAAAGGGAGTCACCGGTGAAATTCTGTTGCAGCTTCTGGAAAGCCGTCTGGACAATGTTGTGCACAGAATGGGATATGGCAGCTCCAGGGACGAATCCCGCCAGCTGGTCACACACGGTCACTTTTTTGTCAATGGAAGACGCGTCAGCATTCCTTCCTATCTGGTTAAGCCGGGTGATGAGATCATCGTTGCCGAAAGCAGCAGAAAATCCACACGGTTTAAAGACATACTGGATATCACAGGCAGCAAGGTTGTGCCGAAATGGCTGGAGGTTGATCAGGAAAACCTGAAAGGAAAGGTTGTTTCATTACCCGCAAGGGAAGATATAGACCTGCCGATCCAGGAACACCTTATCGTAGAATTGTACTCCAAGTAAAACCGGTATTATAGCAGGGAGGGTCTTTGAATGATAGAAATTGAAAAGCCAAGAATTGAATGTGTTGAAATGGCCGAAGACTACAGCTATGGCAGGTTTGTTATTGAGCCCCTTGAAAGAGGATATGGGATCACCCTGGGTAATTCGCTCAGGCGCATTCTTTTATCATCGCTACCGGGTGCTTCCGTTGTTTCGATCAAGATAGACGGAGTACTGCATGAGTTTTCAACCATTCCCGGGGTTGTGGAGGATGTGACCGAGATTATTCTCAACATCAAGGAACTGGCGATCAAGGTACATTCCGAAGGACAGAAGGTCATCTACATTGATTATGAAGGCGATGGCGATATCAAGGCGGGTGACATCAAAACCGATGCAGATGTAGAGGTTTTGAACCCCGAGCTGCATATCGCAACCCTTAGCGGGAACCACCGGCTCTATATGGAATTGATGGTTGACACCGGCCGCGGTTATGTACCGGCAGAGAAGAACAAGCACTCCAATCAACCTATTGGCATCATTCCAATCGATTCCATCTATACCCCGGTTAAAAAAGTGAACTATACTGTGGAAAATACCCGTGTAGGTCAGGTCACCGACTATGACAAGCTTACCATCGAGTTGTGGACAAACGGAAGCATTAAGCCGGATGAAGCCATCAGTCTTGGTGCCAAGGTTTTAAGCGAGCACCTGAATTTGTTCATTAACCTGACCGATCATGCGCGCAACACCGAGATCATGGTGGAAAAGGAAGAAACGAAGAAGGAAAAGGTACTGGAGATGACCATCGAAGAACTGGATCTTTCCGTACGTTCTTACAACTGCCTCAAGCGTGCCGGTATTAACACGGTTGAAGATTTGATCACCAAGACGGAAGAAGACATGATGAAGGTGAGAAACCTAGGGCGTAAATCTCTTGAAGAAGTGGTTCAGAAAATGGACGCCCTTGGATTGTCTCTTGCTACGTCTGAAGAAGCATAATGAATCCAAAGGGAGGGGAACCAACATGCCGTGGCAAAGAAAACTGGGAAGACCAACGGATCAGAGAAAAGCCATTCTGAGAAGCTTGGTGTCTTCACTGATACAATATGGAAAGATTGAAACCACCGTAACCAGGGCAAAAGAAGTACAGCCCATTGCGGACAAACTCATTTCTCTGGCTGTGAAGGAATGCGACAATTTTACCACAAAGCAGGTAAAAGTAAGTGCAGCAGTTTTGGACAGCAAAGGGAAGAAGATGACCCAATCCAAAAAATCCAAAAATGAAAACAGCTATGATGTGGTTGAACGCGAAGTCAAGACCGAAATGAAGCCGGTTGACAGCCCCACAAGGCTGCATGCCAGAAGGCAGATGATCACCTGGCTGTACAAGGCAAAGGACAAGGATGGAAACACCATCAACCTGGCCAACAAGCTTCTCGATGAGATAGGCCCTCGGTACAAGCAAAAGAACAGGTCGTCAGGCTTCACCAGAACCTACAAGCTGGGCCCCAGAAAAGGGGATGCTGCAGAGATGGTCATACTGGAACTGATTAAAGATTAAGCACTAGATGGGGGAGAGCGGAGGAATTCGTTCTCCCTTATTTCATAAAGGGTAACAGGTGATGGGTTATCGGTGCCACGCATAAGTATGGCCTGTTACCTGCTATCCGATAACGGGGAGCTCCCATGAAAGCAATTGTCGTTGAAAACTTGACATATGAATATTATTCCCGTGGCAATAATGAGCCGATCATAGCTTTGAGCGATATCTCCTTTACGGTGGAGGAAGGTGAATTTGTTGCGGTTGTGGGCAGGAATGGCTCGGGAAAAAGCACACTGGCACGACATCTGAACGGGCTGCTTCAGCCTGCCGCGGGAACGGTGGTCATTCACGGGCAACCAACCAGTGCCCAGGAATTGATCTGGAACATCAGAAGCATTCTGGGGATGGTCTTTCAAAACCCGGACAATCAGCTGGTAGCCACAACAGTCGAGGAGGATGTGGCCTTTGGGCCTGAAAACCTTGGTGTAGAGCCGTCTGAAATTCGTGAGCGCGTTAGTGCGTCGCTGGAAAAGGTGAATATGCAGCAATATACCGAGCATTCACCTCATATGTTGTCGGGCGGGCAGAAGCAGCGGGTGGCTATCGCCGGCGTGCTGGCCATGCACCCGAAATGCATCATTCTGGATGAAGCGACATCCATGCTCGATCCACAGGGTCGTGAAGATGTGATGAGCATTTTGCTGAAACTGAACCGGGAAGAGAATATCACCATTGTCCTGATCACCCACCACATGAGTGAAGCCGCCCGTGCTCAACGGGTTATCGTCATGGACAGGGGGAAGGTCGTTGCTCAGGGCACACCACGGGAGGTTTTCGCGCAGGAACATGTTCTATCCCGGGCGGGGCTTGATATGCCCCAGGTCTCTGCCTTATACCTCCAGGCTTCAAAAGCCGGGCTTGTTGAAAAGGGAAACCTGCCGGTGGTTCTGGATGAAGCCGAAAATTTATTCTCGAAGGTGCTCTTTATGGGCGAAGGCAAGTCCGAACCTGA
>JAAYJG010000030.1 GCA_012523055.1 Ruminiclostridium sp.
CCATTGCATCCCACTACTTTAAGGTAAACCTGAAGCCTGGCGAGCAGAAGAGCTACATCTTCATCCTGGGCTATGTGGAAAACCCGCAGGATGAAAAGTGGGAACGAAAAGGTGTGATCAACAAGGTCAAAGCCAAGGAAATGCAAAACCGGTTCTCCTGTGACAGAAATGTGGAAGATGCCTTTGTGCAACTGAAGGAATACTGGAACAACCTGTGCTCCAAATATGTTGTTCAAAGCCATGATGACAAGCTGAATCGCATGGTCAACATCTGGAACACTTATCAATGCATGGTCACTTTCAATATGTCCAGAAGTGCCTCTTACTTTGAATCGGGTATTGGCCGAGGAATGGGCTTTCGTGATTCAAACCAGGATCTGCTGGGTTTTGTACACCAAATTCCCGATCGTGCCCGACAGAGGATTCTCGATATCGCCGCCACCCAGTTTGAGGACGGAAGCGCTTATCACCAGTATCAACCGTTAACCAAAAAGGGGAACGCCGATGTGGGTACGGGTTTCAATGATGATCCGTTGTGGCTGATTCTGGGTACATCACAATACATCAAGGAAACCGGTGATTTTAGTATACTTGACGAAATGGTGCCCTATGACTGCAATGAAAAGAACACAGGCACCTTGTTTGAACACCTGTTTAAATCATTCTACCATGTTGTGAATAACCTCGGGCCTCATGGTCTGCCGTTAATCGGAAGGGCAGACTGGAATGACTGCCTGAACCTGAACTGTTTTTCCACCCAGCCCGATGAGTCCTTCCAAACCTGCGGGCTGATTGACGGCAGGGTTGCAGAGTCCGTATTCATTGCCGGCATGTTTGTGGGCATAGAACCTGAATTCGTCGAGCTATGCAAGCGCCGCGGATTATCCGATGAAGCCCTGGAAGCGCAAAGGCACATCGATCAGATGATCGAAACGACGCTCATGTTTGGATTTGACGGTGAATGGTTCCTGCGCGCTTACGATCATTATGGCAATAAGATCGGCAGCCACGAATGCGAAGAAGGTCAAATTTTCATTGAACCTCAAGGCTTCTGCGTGATGGCTGGTATTGGTGTGAAGGAAGGCCTCGCCAAGAAGGCGTTGGATTCTGTACAGGAAAGATTGGATACAAAACATGGAATTATCCTGCAAACTCCGGCATATAGCGCCTACGACCTGAATATGGGAGAGATCACCTCTTATCCGCAGGGTTACAAGGAAAACGCGGGGATATTCTGCCACAACAACCCGTGGATTGCTATCGCGGAAACGGTTATCGGACGTGGGGACAGGGCCTTTGAAGTTTACTCCAGAATCGCTCCGGCTTATCGCGAAGAAATCAGCGACGTGCATAGAACCGAGCCATATGTTTATTCACAGATGATCGCGGGCAGGGATGCAGTGCGCCATGGTGAAGCTAAAAACTCGTGGCTGACGGGTACCGCCGCATGGAATTATGTCTGCATCACACAGTATATTCTGGGTGTTCGACCGGATTACAGCGGCCTGGTTGTTGATCCGTGCATTCCGGCAAGCTGGGATGGGTTTAGAGTAACCAGGATGTTCCGTGGAACCGAATACAACATCGTTGTTAAAAACCCTGCTCATGTATGCAAAGGCGTGAAGAAACTGGTAGTAGACGGCGAAGAAGTTGAAGGTTGTATCGTTCCCGCTTTCTCCGACGGCAACCGCCATGAAGTTGAAGTTGTTCTGGGATAAATAATTCTCTAAAATAATTTATAGTCTGGATTTTCCGTTCGCATCCCCCTCGATTCTCCATCTTCTGAGGGGGATGCGAATTATTTATGGTAATATAACGAGGCCCGATGTCCCCCCATTTTTATAGGTGGCGGGTACCGATTACCTTAATCATGCGGCGAGCATATCTCCCGCCTCGATATAAGAACCTTGCCGCATCGGCGGCAAGAACCTTGTTGCTGAGTGATGGTTTTGCTAAAGCAAAACCTTCCGTTGCAATAACAGTGTGTTGCGATTGCAAGCAATCGCTTCCGTTGTTATAAGGGGTTTGTTTACTAATCGTGTGGAAAAATGTATAATGAAGCCAGGAGCACGGCTGAAAATCGGTTGTAATTAACAACAGAGAAGTTGGTGGAGTTCATGGATGACAAAATCAAGACAATGAATCTGGAAGATGGTTATCCCAGTTCAGATGAAGCAATCCGGAAGATGACAGATGGTATCACTTCGTCCAGACAACAGGGTTACAAGGCTGTTCTGCTTATTCACGGGTATGGGTCGATGGGCCAGGGCGGGGCGATTCGAACCGCAGTGAGCTGCAAATTAAAAGATAGATCCATGTGTGGCCTGGTACGGGCGGTGTGCCCTGGCGAAGAATGGAACATCAAGAAGCGGCAAATGCTGGACCTTTGCCCTCGTTTGAAGGACTACGAAAGAGAAATCATTTTAAGCGACAGGGGTGTAACGGTTGTTTTGCTTAAATAGCCGCCCATTGCTGGGTTTTATAGGGCAGAATGAGTTGGTTATTAACAGGTTTTACAGTATATACATAATGTTTTAGGTACAAAATCTCTTTACAAAATATTGACCATATGCTAAAATGGAATTCGCTGCGGTAAGACTGGTGCACTGGTACGGGTTCCAAACCGGAGCAGGAAATTGAATATATGCCCTCATAGCTCAGTAGGTAGAGCGCATCCATGGTAAGGATGAGGTCATCGGTTCGA
>JAAYJG010000261.1 GCA_012523055.1 Ruminiclostridium sp.
ACGGAACAAAGGTAACCATCGTATTTGAGAATCAGCCGTTCCGTACCCTGAAAGATGGCGATTTCGGCTCAGATGTGTACCAGGTTCAAAAAGCATTGAAACAGTTGGGATATTTTCACGACTGGTGCAATGGTAAATATGGTACCAATACAAAAAAAGCGGTGATAGCTTACCAGCAGGAAACGGGCTTTTCTGTTTCCGGTAAGGTAAATATCAGCACATGGAATAAGCTGATGCAGCAATATGAGGAAAGCTTGCTGGAGTAGAAAGGTAAAACGTAATAAGTGTTCATGTAAGAGGGTTATGATAAAATATACCCTTCCAGGCTAGAAGAGGGTTCAGAACCTGGAA
Organism: Ruminiclostridium sp.; assembly: GCA_012523055.1. Classification (GTDB taxonomy): domain Bacteria; phylum Bacillota; class Clostridia; order DSM-8532; family DSM-8532; genus JAAYJG01. The sequence goes on from JAAYJG010000261.1 coordinate 352, forward strand.
GGAGATATTTTATCGGTATGGTGAAACAGTATCTGATAAAATCTACCCCTCCAGGCTAGAAGAGGGATTCAGAACCTGGGGAGGTATTTTATCGATAAGGTGAGACATCGTTTGATAAAATATACTCCCTCCAGGCTAGAAGAGGGTTCAGAACCTGGAAGGAGATATTTTATCGATATGGTGAAACATCGTTTGATAAAATATACCCCTCCAGGCTAGAAGAGGGATTCAGAACCTGGAAAGAAATATTTTATCGAAATGTTAGAACTCATTACCAAACTCAAATCGGGTCTACTGTTTCAGGAATTACTTCTTGCTGCCTTCTCTAAAACTTAAAGCGCTCAGTCATCAGCCCTTAACCGACCCTATGGTCATGCTTTCAATGATCTTGTCATTTAAGAACATATAGGCTGCAAGGCTTGGAATGACCATGATTACAACTGCTGCCAGCTGCACCGTCCAGTTGGTGGAATATTGTCCCCTGAAACGTGTCAAACTAACCGGCAGGGTTGTTTTTACGGGATCTGACAGAAAGATTAGCGCAAACATCAATTCATTCCACATGTTCACAAAATTGTATATCGTGATGGTCGCAATAGGAGTTTTGGACATCGGGAAAATAATCTTCCAGAATAATCCTGCCATTCCACAACCATCGATGACCACTGCTTCCTCGATTTCTCTGGGAAAGGTAGACATAAAGCCCGATAGAATAAAGATGGATGTCGGCAGCGCAAAGGCCACATAAGGTAGAATCAGTGCTATGTATTTGTTTGTGATGCCCCAGTCGTTGAACATCGTAAAAAGCGGAATCAAGGTGGAGTGAATCGGGATCATTACCCCCATCAGAATCAGGCTTAGTGTCGGGTTTGAAAGCTTCCACTTCAGCCTGGTCAGCCCGAAGGCGGCCATAGAGGAAACAATAATGGTGATCCCAACGGAAGAAACAGCCACCAAAGTGGAGTTGATAAAGCTTTTGCCAATCTTTCCTGCCGTCCAGGCTGTAGCATAATTTGAAAACCGGAAGGATTCCCCAAACCACCAGGGATTATTAAACAGTTCAGAATTGGTTTTCAATGAGTTCATTGCAAGCCATAACAGAGGATATATACAGGTAATCGACAAACCAATCAGCACTGCATAAAACAGGAACGAGCCCAAAGCTTTTTTTCGCTGCTGTGTTTTTATCTTCATAGTAAAGCACGCTCTCCTTTTGCCAGCATTAATACTCCACCTTGTCGCTGTGAAATACTCTGTTGAGAATAAAGGTTATAAGCAGGCACAGCACAAGCAGAACCATTGCAACAGCACTGCCGTAACCATACTGCATGTCCCGGAAGGATTTGTAATACATATAGGAGGCAATTACTTCGCTGGCGTGATTGGGGCCTCCGTTTGACATGACATAAATCAGGTCAAAAAACCTTAACGAACCAGTAGCCATCAAAACCGTATCAATCCGGATTACATGACGGATCAGCGGAAGAGTGATATACCGGATCATCGTCCAGTTGTTCACGCCATCAATCAGTGCTGCCTCTTTGATTTCCTTTGGTATGTTCTCAACAGCGGCAAGGTAAAGGATCATATGGTAACCGACAAACTGCCAGCATATGGTAACGATAATGGAAGGCAAAACGGTTTTCTTGTCAGCCAGCCACAACCTGGTTAGCCCGCCAAGCCCCAGGAATTCCAATACTTTGTTAATAATACCGAACTCGGGATTGTAGATAAATGTCCACAGAAGACCAACGGCAACACTGGACAATATGTTGGGAAGGAAAAAAACAGTCTTGAAATATCGTTTGCCTCGAATCGTTCCGCTTAACGCGATGGCGAGCAAAATGGCCAGAGGTGTCTGGATGACAAGTGATGCGAACATCAATACAAATGTATTGATCATTGATGTCTGAAATATTTTGTCCTTTGTAAACAGGTTCACGAAATTATCGATTCCCACAAACTTTTTAGCACCCAGGATATTCCACTTAAAGGCGCTGTGATATGCCGTATTGAATATCGGAACTAAAACAATACAGATATAAATCAGCAGTGCCGGCAATACAAAGGCCAGGATTGTTCTTTTCCTTCTCAGCATCAAATCCATTTTTGGTATCTCCCTGATGTTATTGTGATGAAATCCTGTTTCAGCAATTGGTTGCAGGTATATTGAACGGTCAGGGGTTCAGGTTTCCCTGACCGTTCAGATACTTTTTTATTCTTGATTGGCTTCGGTGAAATCCTGCAGTATTTGAAGCGCTTCCTCAGATGAGGTTCCGGCAGTAATAGCCTGGATGGCATTGTTGAATTCATTGCCGATCGTTGGGCCAAGGGCTACATCATAAAACAGGAACATCTCGGTCATTTCCTTTTGAAGCTCGGATACTTTCACTGCGACAGGATTCGCTTTCGCGGGATCCAGTGCAGCTGTGGTTGCAAGAAGGTTTCCTTCTGCCGCAAACTTCAATTGTGTATCGGGCTCGGACATCAGCTTCAGGAAATTAACAGCCGCGCCTTTGTCCTTACAGCTCGAACCAATCGCAAAGCTTTGGTCGGGCTGACCGAGCCATGCATTCGGATCTCCTTTTCCGCCTTCAACTGCAGGGAATTTACAAACATCAACCTTTCCCTGAAGCGGGCTTTCGCTGTTGGTCAGCTGTTGAATCGCCCAGCTTCCCATCACATGCATTGCTGCCTTCCCTTCCAGGAAGTTGGCACGGGACGGATCGTTGTCAAGAGCATTGAAGCCTTCCGGGAAAGCGTTCAGCTGCACCAGTTCATACATCTTATTCCCAGCCTCTACGAATGATGGATCCAGCCATTTTCCTTCGCCGGATACAACCTTGTTGAACGGTTCGCTTCCGCCTACACGGTTTGCTATCATTTCGGCGTACATCGCGCCCACCCACGGAGCCTTGTTGCCTAGTGCAAACGGCGTGATACCGTTTTTGTTCAGGGTTGCACAGATGGTCTTCAAGTCTTCGAAGGTTTTAGGCTCTTTAATGCCATATTGATTGAAAATGTCCTTATTGTAGAACAGGCAGACCACGGTTTGTGTGTTTGGAGCAGCGTATATTTTACCATCAAAGGTAAACCCGCCGAATATACCGCCAACATAACGGTTTTTCCAAACCTGATCCTGATTCAGTGCTTCATTCAGGCTGTAAACCTTTCCTGATTCAACATAGGGCTTTAAGAAACCCGCAGCCCAGGTATTGAACAGGTCGGGATCATCATTGGCTGCCATAAGCGTCGCAATCTTTGTTTTGAATTGTTCCTGTTCGGTAAACTCGACTGAAATTTCAGCGGTGTCTTTATATTTTTCATTGTAAAGAGCCACTGCTTCCTTGATAATGACAGAGTTCGGGTCGGTTTCAATCCCCCATGCCTCTATCTTCAGGGTTGATTTTTCTTTTCTCTGCGGGGTTGCCACATCCGCGCCGGTATTCTCTCCGCCTGAACCCGAGGTCGGGCCGGGAACCACACATCCGGTCAATGCCAGTGCGCTTGTAAGCAACATGCAAAGAAGTAAAACTGAAATCTTTCTCATGTCCTTTTGTCCCTCCTTTATATTTGGCATTATTTTCTTTGCCTTGATTCCATTATATTGAAAAGCTGATTGAAACACATTGGAGAGAATAAACCAGAAACTTAAAAATATAAACTTTATTGAAATACATTATAGGAGATTTTGTATAGAAAATCCTGCAAGACTGACTCATTAGCCAGGGTTTTTGTAAACAAAATCCCCTTGAACAGACAAAAAAACACGCAAGCAATGCTTGTGTGCTGTTTTAATGATTTACCATGGAGAATGAGTGTTACGTATTCCGGCCACGAGGGTATGCAATCCGCGAAGTATTCCCGCCACTGCACGTTTTTTAACCTTTGATAAAGATACTTATTTGAGGTGGGGCTGTCTAAAACTGAATATAACCCTGTTTTGGAATGCAGATGGTCACTGCTGTCCCCTCACCGGGTTTACTGGTAATGGTGAAAGGGGTTTCATCCCCGTAATACATGCGGATGCGTCTAACAACGTTCTTCAGCCCGATATGGGTGTGTCCTTCCGGCTTGAACTCGTCATTGTTCGTAAGGATTACTGCAACCAGGTCCTCCTCCATACCGACCCCGTCATCCTCCACACGAAGCTCAATCTTACCTGTCAGGTTTTTCCCGGTGATCACAATTCCGCCATTGCCAACCTTCCCCTCAATACCATGAACAATGGCATTTTCAACGATGGGCTGCAGGATGAGCTTGGGGATTTTGATCGGAAGGATGGCCGGATCAATCATAAAATCCACCTTTACTTTTTCGCCATATCGGAATTTCTGGATGGTCAGATAGTTATCGATATTGCGGATTTCCTCCTCAACAGTGACAAAATCTTCACCGCCGATACTACCGCGCATCAGATCGCCCAAAGCTTTCACCATCTTACCGATTTCAGGCACACCGCGGATTCTGGCCATCCAGTTGATGGATTCCAGCGAATTATATAAAAAATGCGGGTTGATCTGCATGCGCAGCGATTTCAGCTCGGCCTTCTGTTTCAGCAATTCTTCCTGATAAACCTTTCGGATCAGCTGTTTCACCTGTTCCACCATTTTATTAAAATGAAGGCTCAGGGTGCCGATCTCATCCTTCGAGACATAGGTGCTGGATACGCTGAAGTCTCCATCTCCAATTTTAAGCATTTTTTGGGACAGCTCCCTCACCGGTCTTGAAATACCATTGGATATTGCGATGGATACGGCGACGGACAGCAGGCAGGCCGCCAGAATGATCAGCCATATCCAGTTCCTTATCCAATGTATATCTTTGTCATATTCCATGGTTGGAATATAACTGAATAGCCTCCATGAAGTTCCTTCAACAGTCCTGTAGGTTACATAATAATTATTTTCATTGATTTTAAAAGTATTAAAGTCATCCGCGGTTGCATTGTTGATTATTTCCGCAGCCGTAAACGAGTTTTGTGAGCCGAGCATAGCCTTGTCCCGGCAGGATATAATGCTGCCCCATTCATTAATGAGCAAAAGCTCGCCGTTGCCAAAAAACTCCGCTTCACCAAAGGTATTGAATATAAAGCTTTCCCGAAGATAGATCACTACATATCCGATTTTTTGCAGGTTGATATGGCTGTTGATCACCCGGCCCATAGCAGTAGTGCACGAAGCCGGATCGGTATCAAACCAGCAGACACTGCCCTCCGCTTGCTGAAGAACGCGTTTCTCCTCTTCTCCCAGGTGCATTGTCTCCAGAGATAATGACGCGGGATTGATGTAATAAGAAGCGTTTGTGTTTGAAATGACCTGTATGGCGGCAATGCCCGGTAACGACGAAATAAGCTCCCGTATCTGGGTATTGATGATTCTTTCGTAATATACTTTTTCATATTCGCTTAGGAACCCATGATTCGTCATTCTTAAGGCATCGTGAATATCCGTGTTGGAAACAACCTGAAATGACAGCAGTTCTGCTTCCTGCAGTTTCACCTGGATGTTTTTGTTGGTTTCAAGCAGAATATCCCGTGCATATTGACCGGTTTTTCGTTTTAACAATGTACTGGACCAATGCAGAGAAAGAAGGCCGATAATAAGAGCTGGAACAACGATAAGAATTAAAAAGGAAAAAACAAGCTTTCTTTTTATGGGCAGGTTCCTGATATAACTGGCTGTACGAACGAAAAACCCTCTCATTCCCGATCCTCACTGAACCCGCTCGTGGTTGAAAAAAGCTTGTCCCTGTACTCGGAGGGTGTCATGTCGTAATATTTTCTGAAAACCTGACTAAAGTAGCCTGAATCCTGAATGCCTACCTTTTCAGCGATTTCATATATCCTGTTATCGTTGTCAGCTAAAAGCTCACAGGCTTTTTTCATGCGGATGGTGGTTAAAGCATCCAGAAAGGTTTTCCCAATTTCCTTTTTGAACAGCCTGCTGACGTAGATGTGGTTCATATGTAAGTATTCTGCCGCGGTATACAGAGTAATTTCCTGCGTATAATTCCTTTCCATATAATCAAATAGTTTTCCGATAGCTTTATTCCTGATGGAGGATGTTTTTCCATGGCTGAAATTGTTCCTGCCATAGGTATGCAGGTTGTGTTTGGCTTTATTGACGATTTCAATGATTTCGTCAGGGTCGGAAGGCTTCAGGATGTAACCGACTGCTCCAAGCCGAATGGCTTCACGGGCATAATTGAAATCCTCATAGCCGGTCAGCAGGATGGCCTGGATTTCTGGATTTTCGGCTTTTGCGGCTTCAATCAGCTTCAAACCGTCAATCCCGGGCATGCGGATATCGGTTAACAAAATTTCCGGGCACTCGGATTTAAACAGTGAAAGCGCCTGTTCGCCATCACTGGCAACCCCCAGGACCTCAACATCGTAATCATTCCAGGGGATTGACATCAAGCCCTTGCGGATCATCAATTCATCGTCTGCAATCACCATGCCGTACATGAAAGATATCCTTTCCATGAAATTAATTGCTTCGACCTGCCTGCTTGTTCTGGCGGATCCTGCCAACCCTTCTATTACATTATCACAATTACGATATATGGTTCAATAGCTTTTTACCAGTAGAGATTCCATTGCTTCTGTAGTCTTACGAGCGCTTCAAAATAGAAATAATCTCCCCAAATACAGCATTCATCTACACCGCAGTTACCAGGCTTGTTATATACGCCATGCAGCAGGATGCCGTTCGAATTTGGGTGTGTCTTTGTCGTATAACTGTCTGTGAGGGATTGAAGCATCTTCAGCGCGGCATTCTCATAAATCGTTTTGTTTGGATGGGTTGTTGGCAAATGTTTGCTCAATTCAAGCAGACCACAGGCTGCAATGGCTGCGGAGGAACTGTCGCGCTCCTGACTGCCTTGTGTAAAGATCAAATCCCAATAGCATACATCATCCTGCGGCAGCCGGTTTAAAAAGTAATTCGCCATTTTCACCGCGATATCCAAAAAGCTTTCGTCGCCAGTATAAATATAGCTTAATGGGAAGCCATATATCGCCCAGGCTTGTCCCCTGGCCCAGGAGGAATCGTCGGAGAAGCCCTGGCAGGTCTTTCCCCCTATCGGTTCCCCGGTCTGTGGTTCCATATAGAAGGTATGATAGCAGGAAGCATCTTCCCGAACAATATATTTGGCTGCCTGTTTGGCATGGGAGTACGCCATGTTGCGGAATTTCTGATCACCGGTCACATCGGATGCCCAGTACAGCAAGGGCAGGTTCATCAGGCAGTCGATGATCATTCTTCCCCGCTGCGTCGGATCGTTTAAATCCCCCCAGGCTTGAAGGATGCCTGCCTTATCATAATATCGTTCGGTTAAAAGCTCTGCAGCCATCAAAGCGGTTTCTTTGGCTTGTTCGCTACCGGTCAGCTTAAAGGCTGCCATGCAGGACAGAGTGTATAAGAAACCCAGGTCATGGGTATCGGTGCCCATTCTTTTTTCAACCCTTGCGCGAAAGCTTTTCAGTTGAATTACCGCAACCCGCCTGTATTTGGGGTCACCAGTTACTTCGTATGCCAGCCAAAGCATTCCTGTCCAGAAGGATGTTGTCCAATCGGTATTTTCGGTGGGTTTGTAGATATTTCCGAAGCTGACCGGACCTGGGAAAAACTCTGTGAATGTGGCAAGGTTCTCATCCATTTTATGCAGGATGAAATGGATTGCCTGTTCAACATATTGTTTCTCCACTGTTGGCTTGTGACTGTATTTTTGTTGATTTCGAATTCCTTCATCTATAATCTGCTTCATCAGATCCCTCCCCTGAGTTACTTTTTTAAATACTGTGTCATACCTGCGCCGTGCTTATCATTGGGCCTTTCCTGAAAACCAAAGGACTTGTAAAAAGGCTCCTTTCCCTTAGCGGACATCAGGTTTACAAAAACGGTCTCACCTTCACACATGTTGTCCGAGATATATTGCATTGCCATACCCACCATGGTTTTTCCAATGCCCATACGCTGATATTCCGGTAGCACGATCACATCTGCAATATAAGCGATATAGCCGCCGTCACTGACCACGCGGGTGATGCCGATGGGCCTGTCTCCAAGCTTTGCGGCAACAAAAAAAGCGGAGTTTTTCAGGCTTGCAGCGATTTGCCTGGCAGATAATTCAGGCCAGCCGACCGATCTTCGCAAGTGGTTATATTCGTTTTCTTCGATTGTGTTTGTAAAGTTAAGCTCTGAAGCATTCATTCCTTTCACGCTCCTTTTTTCATTTGCATAATCATACATCTATATGTATAACTATGCAACACTTTTTTATGGAGTCACTTTTTTACCTGGTTGGTTCTTCCATTCCCGGATCACCTGATTTATCGCATCTTCCAGCGTATTCGTCTCCCGCACATGGACATCACAGACCTTTACATACAGCGGGTATCTTTCATAGAATAAATCCACCAGTTTGTTTTTTCCATCCTTCAGCAAAGGCCTGTGATCGGTGTCGATATCATCAAGAATGTCTTCCAGAGGTCGATCCAAAAAAAACAGAGTTCCCTGTTCCTTTAACGCAGTGATGTTCTCTGCTCTTTTGATAACCCCTCCGCCGGTTGCGATCACTGTGCCGTCCATACTGCTGACTTCTTTAAGGGCTCTGGTTTCAATATCCCGGAAATATTCCTCTCCTTTTTCAAACAGAACCGGAATGCTGCCCCATTTACTTTCAATATATTCATCCAGATCGATAAACCGCAGATTTAAGCGTTCCGCTACGGCTTTTCCCACTGCAGTTTTTCCACAGCCCATAATGCCAATCAGCACAATGTTTTTTGAATTCATATCAAACCCTCATCCATTCTTCTCAGGATTGCGTCAACCATATTTAAGCCATAACCTTCCCCATTCCAGATCTCTTGCGCCTTGACCGCCTGAGCAACCAGCATGTAAAGGCCGTTGACATTCGGAATACCCAACCCATCGGCCATTTTCATCAGTTCGGTTTGGCCGGGGTTATAAATCAAATCAAACAAAAACCCCGTACCTTTCAATTGCTCAAAAGTAATCGGCGAAACACCGGGGTTTGGAGCCATGCCGACCGGTGTTGTGTTAATGATCAAATCAAAAGGGTGATAGTTTTCGATTTCATCATAAGAGATTGCTTTCGCTGAGGGGAATTTTTCCTGTGTTGCTGCAGGGTTTCTGCCCGTAATAAACAGACCGGAGATGCCCGAATCTAAAAGGTATGCCGCGACTGCCTTTGCCGCGCCTCCGCTTCCGAGGATCAGAGCTTTTGTGGTGCTCAGTTTGATCCTGTTTTTCCGAAGGGTATAATCAATGCCGAAGTAATCGGTATTAAAGCCTGTAAGCGAGCCTTGCAGCAGGATTGTGTTCACGGCCCCGATTTTTGCGGCTTCCGGAGAGATTTGTTCCATAAACGGAATAACCTCTGACTTATACGGTATGGTCACATTCAAGCCCCTAAAGCCTTGCTGCAGCGAACGGTTAAGAAATGCCTGCAGTTCATGTTTTTGCAGCTCAAAAAGCTTGTATTCACCGGTTATTCCGGTAATTTCAAAGAAGGCCCTGTGGATTTGCGGCGAGTAGCTGTGGGATAGCTTTTCTCCAATCAAACCGTATTTCATATATTCCTCCAGAATGAACTTAACAGCCTGATGGCTCATAAGCCCTGTAGTTACCCAAAACCCGGAAGTCATGGGCCGCATCCTTCAAGCATTCCAGTAGTTCCCTGACCACCGGATCCATCAGGTTGCCTTCAAAATCAAAGAAAAACAAATACTCCCAAGGTTTGCCGATGACAGGCCTGGACTCTATTTTCATCAGGTTCAGGCTGCGTTCATTGAACAGCCTGAGGATGGTGTACAATGCCCCCGGTTTATGGGCGATGTCCATCACGATACTGATCTTGTTACAGCTTTCATGGACAACGGGTTCCCTTTCAATGCTGATAAAACGAGTGTAATTGTTTTGATTGTAGTGGATATCGGGAACCAGAATCTCCAGCCCATAATGATGCGCGCTGCTTTCAGATGCTACGGCTGCTTTTGTTTTGTCCCCCATCCTGCCGACAAACTCGGCACTGCTGGCGGTACTGTTATAAGCTATCTGTTCCCAGGGATACTTTTTCAGAAAATGGCTGCTCTGGTCCAGCCCCTGCTGATGAGAATACACAGTTTGAATATCTTCCAGCTTCGTTCCCGGTACCACCAGCAGATGATGGCAGATCCTTGAGATATGTTCACCGGTGATATATATCTGATTATCCCGTATCAAGTCCATAACAGCGGCAATTATCCCGGTGGAGGAGTTCTCAACAGGCAGCATGCCAATGTCAATCTCTTGTCTTAACAGAGCACACACGACCTCATCAAAGGTTTTACAGGGTTTTTTGAGAATATCGCTGCCAAAGTGTAAGATGGCGGCTTCTTCGCTGTAAGAACCCGGCGAGCCGTAATGGCCGACAACAGTGCCGGGCTGAAGTGTTCTTTCGGTCTGTTTGCTATTTTCGGGTTCATGGCCCAGTTGAGAAAGCTGGTATTGCCTGGAAAGTGTCATTAAATCATCCATAAAAAATCGCAGATAGGTTTCAAGCTTTGGATTGTTTAAATGTGATACAGCCCTTGCGATAACATCCTTCTCACGGTCGGAATCCAATATCTTCATGTTGTGCTGCTTTTTATATGCCGCTACCTGTGATACGGTTTCCATTCGTTCCTCGAAAAGCTTCACCAGCTTTTCATCGATTGTATTGATTTTTTCTCTGATTCCATCCAGGTTTAATTCCATTCAACCGTTCTCCTTATCCTGAATTAGACTTAGGTTTTATCAAATGCCCTAAGACCCGTGCCTCTATAGCATATTCTTAGCCTATAGGCCCCAAAAGGCGTAAGTCGGAAGTGTACTGCAGGCTTCAGCCGTGGAACACTCCCTGGAGGCGCTTTCAGCACCCGTATTTTTGCGCGCAATTTACGTAAGTGCTCATTGAACAATACCTGAAGCCGTGGTGCTTTTCTCACTCCCCAACGAAACCCAGGAGACCGTTCGGAAGAGCATGTTTATTCAAAAAGCACCGGATTCCAAGGCTGGAAACCTGCATGGCTTCATTAATTATTACACATTTATGCATTTTTTAATGAATAAACCGACTTTCCGAGCCGGCTCCCAGGTGTTCAGCTTCACGAATTCACTTAGGTTCTTCGTTTAGCTCTGCCTGTCACCTGTACTTCTTTTGCTCCAGTAGTAAATCCATCACAACCAACGCAGCTGCCGCATCCATAACAGGAACAGCCCTTATCGCTATACAGGGGTCATGCCTTCCATGAATGCTGTATTCCCTGACCTTCATGGTTTTCATGTCCAATGCCTGCTGCGGTTTACTGATGGAAGGTGTGGGCCTGAAAGCGGTACGGAAGATCACCGGCATTCCATTTGTAATGCCGCCGTTAATCCCACCCGTGTTGTTGGTCTTTGTTGGGTAGAAACATAATTCGGAACAAGAGGTTTCGGACTCCACTTGTTCATTGCCTGGATTGAAACACAGTCCGGACTCGATGGATGCTGAATGATTTGAATGCTGAATCTCGTCAGAGCTTAGCGTATGACTCTCTGCCTGTGGCTTGTCAAAATTTTGCACAGGAACCTGTCCCCCATGTAAATCGCTGAAGTTGTCGTTGGCTTCGCTGCCTCGCATGGAGCCAAAGCCGAAGCCTGCACCAAACTCTATTCCCTTTGTTGCCGGAATGGAAAACACAAAGGAAGCAAGCCTGGACTCAACCGACTGAAACATCGGTGAGCCAAGCCCTGCGGGAAGATTTACGATGGCCGTTTCCAACACACCCCCCACCGAATCCTGATCCATTCTGGCATCATCAATTTCTTTCATCATCTTCTGAGCCACATCCGCATTGAGTGTCGGAAAAACCATACCACGGAAGGCTTTCAGTTGCTGTGCGCCAATGTTGATCAGATCCATTCCGTTATCTTCGATGCTGCCAATGCGCAGCAAATGCGTTCCGATAGTGATCCCAAGTGGTTCCAGATATTGTGCAGCGATGGCACCTGCAAACACGATTGGCGCTGTCAGCCTTCCCGAAAAATGGCCACCGCCCCGGTAGTCATTAAAGCCGTTATATCGGATTCTGCCGGTATAGTCAGCGTGTCCGGGACGCATGATGTCCTTCAGTTCATCATAATCCTTTGAACGCTTATCGGTGTTGCGGATGATTCCGCATAAAGGTGTTCCAGTGGTATAGCCGTTCAGGAAGCCGCTGACAATTTCAACCGCGTCGCCTTCCTTGCGTGGTGTGGAATAGATGTTCTGTCCGGGCCTTCTGCGTTCCATTTCCGCACGGATTTTATCCGTGTTCAGCGGAATTCCCGACGGCAGGCCGTCGATGACAACCCCAATGGCTGCCCCGTGTGACTGACCAAAGATGGAGATTCGGATATTTTCCCCCCACATGCTACTCACAGACTTTGCCTCCCAACCCTTGATAATGCTCCCAGAAAGAGGGATACGATTTGTTGACGGCCTGGGATCCTTCAATCGTAGTATTTTTCTCACAAGCAGCTGCTGCTATGGCTGTTGCCATGACAATGCGGTGATCGTTCCAGCCGTATACCCTTCCGCCTGTCAGCTTCTTATTTCCTTCAATTAAAAGGCTGTCTTGCTGCTCAGTTATTTTTGCCCCCAGAGCCTTCAATTCTGTGGTAATTGCCTTCAAACGGTCGCATTCCTTGATTCGCAGCCTTGCCGCATTCACTATTTCTGTATTCCCATCAGCGACACTTCCCAGGATTGCCAGTACCGGAACCAGATCAGGGCACTGTGAAACATCCATTCGAATGCCCTTCAGCTGGCTTTCCTGCGCAATCAGTGAGTTTTCCTTCCAGAAAAGTTTCGCTCCCATTCGCTGTAAAAAAGCTTCTATTACTTTATCGCCCTGAATGGAATCCGGGTTTAGCCCATCAATTGCTACCGGACCGGAAAATACCCCGGCTGCCAGCCAAAAAGCCGCCTGTGACCAGTCCCCTTCCACCTGATAATGCTGAGGTTTATATTTCTGCCAGCCGGGAATGAAAAATTTGTTTTCCACCCGGTCAAAATCAATGCGAATACCAAACATTTTTTGCATTTGGAGCGTCATATCGATATAACCTATCGATTCAGGCGGCGTTGTCAGCTTGATCACCGAGTCACCCGGCAACAGTGGCAAGGCAAGCAGCAACCCTGATATAAACTGAGAGCTGACATCCCCTCTGATGCTGAAAATTCCTGGCTTTATTGCCCCGTTCATCGTTAAAGGAAGCTTCCCGGCTTGTGTTTGATACTGAATGTTCTGTATATCAAAGATTTCATAAAAAACGCCAAAGGGCCTTTCGGTCAGCTTCCCTTCACCGGTTATCACAACCTCATCATCGGTCAGCCGCGTAATCGGTATCATAAAACGGGCAGTGGTTCCTGACTCACCGCAATTGATCAACTTTCTTTTGACCTTCACTGTTCCTTTGCCACGGATCACCAGCATTTTTCGGCCTGGAATATTGCTTTCGAGGATATCCATATCTCCCCCAAGGGCTTCGATGGCGCGACAGGTGGCGATGATATCTTCGGACAGTTCCACATTGTCAATCCGGCTCTCCCCTTCGGACAGAAATGCACAGATCACCGCCCGGTGCGCCATGCTTTTGGAAGGCGGAATATGAATGGTTCCCGACAGCCGCGATGGCCTAATGGTTAAGTTTTTCATCTATCCACCCCTCAACTCTCTGTTTTGGAAACTTTTCCAAAACCGCATCACCAATACCCTTGATCAGCACAAGGTACAGGTCATTGGTCTGTGCTTTTTTATCCAGCAAAACGGTACTCTTTATTTTCTCGGGATCAACCTTCGGCCAATCTGCCGGCAGTTGATACCGGGTTACCAATGCACGGATTTTCCGCACAACGTCTTCATGGCAATATCCAAGCTTACAGGACAGCTCGGATGCAAACACCATTCCAATGGCAACCGCCTCTCCATGAGTATACTTCTTATAATGGAATACCTTTTCAATGGCATGCCCAAAGGTGTGACCAAAGTTCAGGAGCATCCGTAAACCGGTTTCCCGTTCATCCTGTTGTACGACCTGTCTTTTGATGTCGCAATTACGGCAGATGAGCTCTTCCGCATGCTCCATAAAGCCTTTACGGCCTCCCAGCGTATCCAGCCAGTCAAACATTTCATTATCACGAATGCAGCCATGCTTGATCACTTCGGCCATTCCATCGGCGAAATGCCTGTCGGGCAGGGTGTTCAGCATCAAAGGATCTATCAGCACTACCTCGGGATGATAGAATGCTCCGACAAGGTTCTTTCCAACAGGCAGATTCACCGCAACCTTGCCGCCAATACTGGAATCCACCATGGCCAGCAGAGAGGTCGGAATTTGTACAAACCCGGTACCGCGAAGCCAGGTAGATGCCGCAAACCCAGTCATGTCGCCGGTTACTCCGCCACCCAGGGCGACCACAACATCTTTTCTGGTGATTTCAGCCTGGCTGAAGGCTTCGTACATTTTTAAGAGCTGTTCGTGATTTTTGCTTGTTTCCCCTGCCGGATAGGTATACAGTCCAGCCTGAATGTTCAGTTTCTCAAGCTGTTCAACAAGGACTGACCCATAAACAGAGGCAAGGTTACTGTCGGTGACAATAAAAACCTTTCTTCCGGGAAAGATGCCCCGAATAACCTCACCTGCTCTTTGAAACAGGTTGTTTTCAA
>JAAYJG010000262.1 GCA_012523055.1 Ruminiclostridium sp.
AAAAAGCTGTAAAGTCATCCTGCCTTTCTTTGCTGAACCGCTTCAAGCAGATTCGCTCCCCGTACTTTGGAGACATCTGTGACAACGGCTCGTTCGGAAAGCATTCAAGCTGGAAGGACGCATTTATCAAAATTTCGAGCGTAGCCATCAAAGACTGTTGTCATATGGGCAGTTTGTCACAAAACGATGCAGATATCGTTCAGGAGGCTGTAATAAAGTGTTCAGAATCCATCAAAGCAGTTCCGTTTGCATGCTTTAATCATATGGATTTACATTGGAATAATGTTATTGTTTCACAACAGCCTAATGGAGAGATAGCATTTCGAAGTGTTTTAGACTTTGGAAGTTCTGTTTATGGTCCTGATTATTCAGATGAAATCCGCATCAATGAAGGCTTTTTCTACATGACAGAGGACTTTTATGATGAATCATTTAAACTGTCTGACAACATCACTTCCGATGAAATATTTTCTTCGAAGTTTTTAAGCTTTTTAGACTATTATGTTTTTTTAACTTTGATGAGCAAGGATAAAGCTGAAAAGGGCAACTTAATCAGTATGTGCATGGCATTTATCCAGGGGAATTAAATACTTAACAATTCGGATACTGATATCCAAACTCTACTCAAGGACACTTATATATATCGGCTTACTGCAAGCAAATACTGTATCTGCGTATATTATGAGGATATTCTCGTATCAGGCAAAACGATTCAGTTAAAATGATTCTCGTTAACCCTAAGTAATATTATTCTCATATTCAAATAAAAACAGGAATGAGGGTTACTCTCATTCCTGTCTTCTGTTTCTTTAGCTTGGTTGTTATTCAGTTGTAATAATACTGTCTGCTAGTTGGCGTTTTTCAGGTTTCCCACCATTCTGGCGGCGATTAGAAGTGCCTGTTCACGGGTTGCATTGGCATAGAAAGTAGCTTCCTCTGCCGAAGTGGTGTTTTTCGGAGCAAACTTGTTTTCACCAACGCCATTAATGATTTTGTTTGCATTCATGAAATAGACGCTGTCCTTTGCCCAGGATGAAATCAGCTCATCATCTGCAAAGGGAGCGGGTTTATCATATTTCAGCGGAAATTGGTTGTCGGTTTTAAGGGTCCAACCTTCCATCGAGACAGATTTGTAAACGCGGGTAAGCATGGTTGCCGCTTGCTCGCGGTTTAAAACCTGGTTCGGTGAAAAGGTGGTGGCACTGGTTCCATTGGTAACGCCAAGATGATAGGCCTTTAAAACTTCTGTGTCATTACAGTCGGTAAAGGGGTTGTCTGTAACCGGCTGAACCTTGGTGTTGCCAAGGTTTTCATAAACCTTCACGGAAATGGCGGCAAACTCCAGGCGGGTGATGGGCTTTCTCATGTCGGCGCCTATCAGTATATCCGGAATAAGGCCCAAGTCGGATGCTTTCTGAAGCTCTGCGGTCGCCCAGGGGGATGCTTCACTCCAGGCAGCGGTTTCTGCAAATTTGCTAAAGTCAATATCTGCTGATCCCTGACCTGCTGAGAGGCCGAGAACTGCTTTCCATTCCGTATCAGAGGACAACACGATGCCGTAATCATAATCCTCTACATACCCGCTTGCACTTGCACGTACCGCATTCAAACCCGGGACTGCATCAA
>JAAYJG010000263.1 GCA_012523055.1 Ruminiclostridium sp.
AATTCTGCTACAGGTTCAACCGTAGGTTTTTTGGTTGTGAGTTATTTAACCGTGTTTTGTTTAGCTGTATCACCTCACAAAAAATTATGTATACTGAGTTAACGTCATAATCATTATTTAAAATAGTTTTTCAGTAGACCCTAAGTACTACTAAAACAACTATATTATCTAACAGAGCTTAATCTAAAAACGGTCATGATTGTCCTCTCTTGCCTAGGTATTCCCGTGGAGAGCAGCCTTCCACCTTTTTAAATACCTTGCTGAAATAAAACGCATTGTCAAACCCCAGTTGCTCAGCAATATCCTGAATTTTCAAGCTTTGATCGGTCATCATTTCCCGGGCTTGATGGATTTTTATCTGATTGACATAATCAACGAACCCGCAATCTGAATATTTCCCAAACAATGAAGACAAGTAATTTGGGCTGACCCCTAATGCCGCAGCCACTTCATTCAGAGATAACTTCTTTGCATAATTGTTTCGGATGTATAGCTTTGCGTTGGCAACAATCTGGTTTTTATAATCCTTTCGGCGGGATTCAAAGTGTGTATACAATCCCTGAAACAGGGTATTCAGCCACTGCAGGATCTGTTCGGTGGTGTTCAGGGTGAAAAGGCAGCGGTATTTTTGTGGATTGTCCGCGAAGATATTTGAAACAAGTTCTTCTCCATCCGTCAGCAGGGATATGGACAGATAAAGAATGCTGCTGGCCGCATCCAGTGCCTGCAGGAAGTATGAAGGGTTTTCCCTGAACAGATCGGTAATGGATGAAAAAACAGTTTTCAAGTGTTCCGCATCCAGCTCCTCAAAAGCCGAAACGATTTCATTTTTGAAAATAGCCATATTGAAGATGTTCCTTACCGGCGCGGAAATCTGTTGCTCTTCAAAAAAGAGCAAAGGCTTTTCGGGCAAAGCTTTACTAAAAATTTGCCGAGCATCCTGAAAGGATGCAGAGATATCCAGCGGGTGATCCACACGACGGCCTGCCACACCATAAATGGAAGCTCCGTAATACTTGTGCAGCATTTGTGCCGAGTTCTCGACTGAAGTGCGTATTTGCTTTGTATAGTCAGTATCCTCATTCCCGGAAATCAAAAATATAATGGCAAAATGCCGGATGTCCAGGGGGGTGATATAGCATCGGATATATTTTGTCAATAAGGTTTTCACCATTTGCAGTACGCTGGAAAAGAAGCTCATCTGCTGCTTTGTGCTCATGGTTTCTGATTTTGGGCTGACAATTTCCATATAGGCTACCTGGAAGCCTGCCGCATCGAAATTCAGGGACAGGTCCTTGGCCTGCAGATGAAACTGTTCTTCATTTTCAAACAGGTTATTGAGCAACATGATGAAAAAACGCTCATGAAACAACAGCGTTTCAACCGGAACCGGCTGGTCATGAAGCTTCGCACCAGAATCAAACCTTTCCAGCTCGCCAATAGCTTTGCGAATGGAATTAGCCAGGATCGCTTCGGACAATTCCAGCTTCACAAGATAATCGATTGCCTGCAGCGACACAGCCTGCTTAGCCAGGTGAAACTCTTCATAGCTTGTCAGAACAATAAACAGAGGCAGCGAGCCGTAACGATTCCGACATTCCTGCATCAATTGAAGCCCATCCATGATTGGCATTTTGATGTCTGTGATCACGATCTGGGCAGAATACTTCTCAATCATTGCAAGGGCATCCTGGCCATTGGATGCAATCCCACAAATTTCGATGCCAAAGCTAGCCCAATCCAGCATGGATTTTATGCCGATCTGCACTAGGGGTTCGTCATCTGCGATCAATAAGCGAATCATCGTTTCCTATTCCTTTCTTTCATTTGCAGCCGGCCGCTCCGGGCAAGGCTTGACCGGAAGAAGTATGGTTACGGTGGTAAAGCTGCCAGCGATGCTGCGAATGGATAACCCATACGAACTGCCAAACTCCAGTTGAATCCGGTGGTGCACATTGGAAACCCCAATTTTTTGGAAGAAACCGGATTTACTTTCAACCTTCCCGGATAACAGCATCCTGGCCATCTCTTCATCCATACCGATGCCGTCATCGGTAATGTCAATCTGCAAGCTCTTCTTATCATTTTTAAAGATATGAATCTCAATTCTCCCGGCGGATCCCTTTGGCTCAATGCCATGAAAAATGGAATTTTCCACTATCGGCTGCAGGGTGAACCGCAATATGCAGCAGCCTAACAGCGCGTCGTCATCGGTTTGTATGTTCAGATCAATCGTTCCTCCGTAACGGTACTTCATGATGGTGAAATAATCTCTAAGCAGATCCAGTTCTTCAGACAGCGGAACAAACTGCGATGTGCCATTGGAAATATTTTTTAAAAGTCTGGATAACGAGGTTGTCATCTCAGCAATACCAGGGGCATTTTGGATGGTGGCCATCCATTTTATTGACATCAGTGTATTATAAAGAAAATGCGGGTTGATCTGGCTTTGCAGCATCTGAAATTCGTAATCCCTTTTTTGCTTTTCCATCTCCAAACGGCTGTGCATCAGGGTATGGATACTCTCGGAAAGCTTGTTGATTCCCTTGCCAATATCTCCAAACTCGTTATCCCATTCAATGGAGGTCTCCCTTGAAAAATCGCCGTCGGCAATCCTGTTCATCGTGTCCTGGAGCTTCAATACAGGCCGGTTCACCATTCTGTTCAGTAGCACAGACATGA
The DNA here is from genome assembly GCA_012523055.1 of Ruminiclostridium sp. Classification (GTDB taxonomy): domain Bacteria; phylum Bacillota; class Clostridia; order DSM-8532; family DSM-8532; genus JAAYJG01. The sequence goes on from JAAYJG010000263.1 coordinate 2,683, forward strand.
AATAGCCAGCCAGCAGGATGATCAGGCAAATAGCCAGGAGAATCAGAACAAAAAAGTTCGTCTGGGAAATCAGCTCTTCATCGTTTACTTTTTGTGTAATGTAGCAGCCATCAGTGTTCAGTGGGCGGGAAACATAGTATTCCTTTTGCTCTGCGTCCAGAAAAATCATCGTATCCTGATACAGTGCAGTCATGCGTTCATCCTTAACAAGGCTTTCCCCAATGCTGTTCACCAGGGTATATTCACCCTGATGATAACGATAGATGTTTTTCCCCAGGGTAAGATATACCTCATTTTCATTGCCATGCTGATACATATCAACGGCATCGGAGAACAGCAGGGGAGATATGCTGATAAAAGTCCATCCCGCAATGCTGGAATCGTACAAGCTGTAAATCGGGCGGATCAGTGGAAAAATACTGAGCTTGGTTTGGGTTATAAAGGGATCATACACAATACCGATATCAAGGTTTGTCAATTGCCCCTGCAATGCGGGGGTGAAATAGTCCAGCCCCTTAACGACGTTGAAAACGTCGGAAGCACTGGAATGACGTATTTGGACGATTTGGATAAACTCCCCCTTGTTGCTTGCGATCAAAACACGTTGGATGTATCCGGAGGAATTGTTTGAGTTGTAGCGTTCATTCAGATAATCATAGACGGTAATCTTTTGCTTGGGCGTTTTCGATCCATAAAGTGCAAATTCGCCAACGGTGTCGTTCATCTGGCACCAGTCGGCCAGGGAATATATGTTTTTCAATTCGTTGCTGATTGAGTCGGCGATAACCTGCAGGCTTAGCTCGGAAGATTGTATCAGGTTGCTTCGTAAATAGTTGTGATAAACCCCGTAACTGCTGAAAGCAATTAAAACAGACAACAAAAAAGAAAACAACATGGTTGAAAGTATTATTTTTCCCTTAATTGTTTTGGCAAACAGAGGCTTCATCATTTCACCTCTCCAGGAATATCAGCCTGACAGGCTGGAACCAGTTTCAAAATAACAGTCGGAGATCAAGTTTCCATAAGTTATTGTATAATAGAAAGAAAGGAGAATCAAATGAAATCGGAAGATAATATATTTCCATCGTAAAATAGGACAAGTACAAACGGGGATACAGGAGGTATCAATGAAATATGGAATGAAAAAATAATTTCTTCCATTCTATTCTAAAGATTTATACGATATAGTTAAGTTGTTAATGTTTTGTGGGAGTCATTCTCTACACAAACAAATCAACAGGTACAAAAAAAGGAGGAGAAGATCGTATGAAAAAGAAAATTCTTGGTCTCGTTCTTTGCTTATTCATGCTGACAGCCATGCTGGGTTGTGTCGCTCAACAGGCCGGGCCAGCCACTCCAACAGCTGTTCCGGATGCTCCAAAAGCAACGGATGCACCAAAACCCGAAGAAAAAATAACACTGAAATGGGCGTTATGGGATTATGAAACAACCGTGTATTGGGGCGCCCTTGTAGATGCTTACAAAAAAGTGAAACCGAATGTAACCATTGAGCATACCGACTTGGGTTCAGCCGACTATATGACCGTTCTGGCGGCTGAATTATCCGGAACCGGCAGTAAATTTGATATTGTTACCATTAAGGATGTTCCGGGCTATGCAACACTGGTTCAGAAAAATACCCTTGAACCACTGGATTCGTACATTAGCAAGGCTGGTATTGATTTGGCCAAGTTTGGCGGAATCACAAATCAGGTTACTGTCGATGGAAAACTGTATGAACTGCCCTTCAGAAGCGATTTCTGGCTGGTATACTACAACAAGGATCTCTTTGACAAAAAAGGCATTGCCTATCCGACCAACGATATGACCTTCGAGCAGTACGATGCCCTTGCCAGACAGGTTGCCGACCCAACCTTCGGTTCAGAAGTGTATGGTGCTCATTATCACACTTGGAGAAGCGCGGTTCAATTGTTTGGTGTTCTTGACGGAAAACATTCCATTCTGGACTCTGATTACGGATTCTTTGCACCGTATTACAACATGGTCTTAAGCCAAATGAAAGATGGTATTGCTATGGCTTATACCGATGTCAGCACTCAGAGCCTGCACTACTCTGCAGCTTTCTCAAACGGAAATGTAGCCATGCTGAACATGGGTTCATGGTATATTTCCACCATGATCAACAGCCTGAAAAAGGGTGATTATGACAAGGAACTGTGCGGTAACTGGGGACTTGTAAAATATCCGCATGCAGAAGGTGTAGCAGCCGGATCAACTCTTGGAACCATTACCGGTCTTTCCGTAACCTCTGCATCAAAGCAAAAGGAAGCAGCCTTTGACTTTGTGAACTGGGTCAGTGGACCGGAAGGCGCAGAAGTAATGGCCAACACCGGAAACTTCCCGGCAATGTCCACAGAAGGTGTTAGAGCGATTATTTCCGGCCTTGAAGGCTTCCCGAAGGATGCCGAAAGCGCCAAGGCTCTTGAGGTTTCCAACCTTTACCTGGAAGTGCCCTACGCTGATAAGGTATCTGAAATCAATGCCATTCTGGACACCTATCACAAGATGATCATGAGCGGCGAACTGACCGTTGATGAAGGTATCAAATCAATGAACAAAGACGTAGCAGAATTGAAGAAGTAATAAACTCTTTGCCCGGGACAAACCGGGAATGAAGTTCATCTCCTCTAATGAACACAGGCGCAGGCCAAAAGGGCAGATAAGGCCGGTATTAACACCGGCCTTATCTTTTAAATCCACATCAAGCAGCCGGGAGTGGAATGAACTGAGGTCTTACAGACAATCCCTTCGCCTTTATAGCAAGGCAAAGATGGGTTCACCTAACGTTTTTTGCCAGAGGGTTAAGCGGTGTGTTGCAATTGCAAAGCAAATGCTTCTGTTTCTATAAGCAACAGGCAGATTCAAGGTATTTAAAACTTTTTATCGAAAAAATGCTAACTGTTCAGCAGTGCTGAACGAGCTCAATGACCAGGGGGAGACATAGGGATGAGTGACAAAACCGCAAGCTTAAAAATCACATCATCAGGTCATACTGGAGATGACATTCAACGATCACGAAAAAAGAGAGAGCGCAGGCGCAACCTCATCGCCTATTCCTTTATTGCACCTAATTTTATAGGGTTTGCAGTATTTACGCTGATACCGATTCTTTTTGCCTTTGGTTTGGCTTTCATGGAGTGGGACGGCAATAATCCGATCAAATTCGTTGGTCTGCAGAACTTCAAAGGGCTGATACAGGACAAATTTTTTATTGCCGCATTCAAGAATACAATTATTTACAGTGTCGGAACGGTTCCGCTGACGATGGCTGCATCCCTTGGGCTGGCCATTGTTTTGAACCAGAAGGTAAAAGGCCGCGGCATTTTCAGAACCCTTGGCTTTTTTCCCTATGTTGCATCTTTGGTTGCCATCACATCTGTATGGACAATGCTTTTCCATTCCAAAGGCCCGGTCAATTCCATCCTTTACTTTGTTTTTAATGTTGCGAAGGAAAACCTGCCCAACTGGTTTACCGGAGACCTCGTACTCGTCATGCTGATTTTATTTAGTGTGTGGAAGTATATGGGCTATTATATGGTCATCTATCTTGCCGGTTTACAGGGGATCTCCAACGAGCTTTATGAAGCCGGGAAAATTGATGGTGCCAATGGATGGCAGCGGTTCCGTTACATCACCTGGCCGTCGCTGAGACCGACGACCTTCTTTGTGATTGTGATGCTGACCATCAACTGCTTTAAAATCTACGATATCGCCGTGATGCTGGCAGGTGGCAGCACCGGCGTACTTTCAACCTCCGCCATGGTTTTGGTTTACTATATCTATCAAAATGCCTTCAACTATTGGAAGCTTGGTTATTCCAGCGCTGTTGCAATGATTCTGTTTGTTTTGGTGTTGGGTGTGACACTGGTTCAGTTCAAAGGGGAATCCAAATTCGCCAATGACTAAACAGTTCATGCAAGGAGATGTGTTATGAATTCTGACAAAGCAAAAAAAATCCTCAGCAAAAGCTTTCTGTATCTTATATTGCTGATCATGGCCGCAGTCATGGTGATACCGTTTCTGTGGATGCTCTCTTCATCGCTGAAGCTGGACAGACAGGTGTTTGACATGAACCCCTTTGTCTGGATCCCCAAGCAGCCAAGATGGCAGAACTACGTTGAAATCTGGACAAAGGTTCCGTTTTTTAAGTTTGTACAGAACACGGTGTTTTTAACATTGGTGGTAACCTTCCTGCAGATATTAACCTCCAGCTTTGCAGCCTATGCCTTTGCAAAGCTGACGTTCAAATATAAAAAGTTTCTGTTCCTGGCCTATATCGCCACCATTGCCATGCCCTGGCAGGTCTATATGGTACCACAGTTCCTGATGATGAGAAGCTTCGGGCTGAATGACAGGCTGTTGGCGATCATCTGTTTACAGGCTTTCTCAGCCTTTGGCGTGTTTTTAATGCGTCAGTTCTATATGGGAATTCCGGATTCACTTTGCGAGGCTGCCAGAATTGACGGTATGAATGATTATGGTATTTATTTAAAAATCATGCTTCCGCTTTCCAAACCAGCCATTGCCACATTAACGATTTTTACCTTCGTCAATACCTGGAACGATTACCTGGGGCCGCTGATTTATCTGAAGACCCAGGAGAAGAAAACCATACAACTGGGGCTGAAAATGTTTATCAACCAATATTCCTCCGATTATGGATTGATCATGGCCGGCTCGGTGCTGTCCCTGATTCCCGTTATCATTGTTTTCCTTTGCCTGCAAAAGTACTTCGTACAAGGCATCGCCACAAGCGGTATAAAAGGCTAGAAAGCACATCGACACAGTGGGGGAAGGTTTTTATGTGTTCCAACGAATACACAAGAACCTTCCCTTCTTGCGTTATACACAAAATTGTATTTCTGTGATATAATTACGTTTAAATGATGCGTTCCAAATGTTAATACATTAAGGAGGCTTTCACATGATGATCCCTGGAAAAATAGAGAATATCATGTTTGCTTCATGTGGTATGAATTGTATGGTTTGCTACAGGCATTTGAAACCGAAAAAAGCTTGTCTGGGATGTTTATCACCGGTGCATGGAAGGAACTGTCGATGGGCAGGACGTCTATCGTCATAGCGCATCGCCTGTCTACCATTCTAGATGCTGACAGGGTGGCAGTTTTGGATGAAGGAACGCTGGTTTCCTGCGCCACCACACAGAACTGCTGGAAAACTGTCCGGTTTACCAGGGCTTGTTTAGCGAGCAGTATTCCCATTCATCGGAGGTGGCTTCGTGAACAACCAGATGGATCTGATTAAAAAGAGAATATCTCTGATGAAAACACTCCGGATTCATATGGAACAAAGCACACGGTATTTTACTCTCAGGTTTGCATGCAAGCTGTTGCTTCTTCTTTCTACTATAACAGTACCTGTATTGTTCAAAATACTGATTGATGATGTGATGATTGCGGGAGACTTATCAAAGCTGATCGTGATATGCATTGGTCTGGCCATACTGTATTTTATTGACACAGCGGTCATTTTTACCGAGCGTTATCTTAAGAATAAACATTTCTTGAAGGCCTCATACAAGATACGGTGTAAGATCTGGAAGAATTATGTACACATGCCGTATGAAAAGGCCGAGCAGTTTAATCCGGGGGACATTAAGAACAGAATTGACAGTGACATCAACAAATTTAGTGAACTTATTCAGGTACAGCTTGTGGATTATCTGTATTCTTTGGTTTCGGCTGTGAGCCTTGGGGTCATTTCAGTTGTTCTGAACTGGAAACTGGCACTGTTTGGGCTGATGATGGTTCCCCTATCTTTTTGGTTGACAAAAAGGCTGGGAACCGGTGTGGGAAAAACATCAGAAGCTTTCCGGGAAACCTGGGGTAAATACGAAGCGTGGCTACAGGGCAGCCTTCAGGCCTGGAAGGAGATTAAGTCCATGAATGCGACTAAAAGAGAAGGGAGGACCTTTACCCGTTTCTGGCATACCTTAAGCCTTCAGTTCTTTAAAAGGCAACTATACTGGTATGGAAACAGAGGATTTATCGCCATAAAGAATTTTTTTATCACGAGAATGAACCTGTATTTCATTGGCGGACTTCTGATATTCGCTGGGGAGCTAACCATTGGCGGCTTGCTGGTTTTCATGAAATATTACGAGCAGTTTTTTACTGCTATTGGTTCTGTAACAAACGCAGATATGCATCTATATGATTTCATGCCATCGATGCAACGAATCATGGAAATGCTGGATGAGAGTACCTCACATCAGATGGAAGCGGATATAAAACCACCTGCCCCGGAAAGTGGACACATTCTTCTTCAGAATGTGAGCTTTTCCTATCCACACAAGGAAGAAAAAGCTCTGGACAATGTTAATCTGCATGTTGGAAAGGGAGAAAAGCTCGCCGTGGTGGGCAAGAGCGGCAGCGGCAAAAGCTCGTTGATCAAGATGATTCTGGGGCTTTATAAGCCTGACAGCGGAAACATTTTTTTCAATGGAGCCAATATAAACGAACAGGCAAAAAATAGTTTGCATTGCAGTATCGGAGCAGTAATGCAGGACAGTATGATTTTTAACCTGACAATACGAGAGAACCTGTTGCTGGCGAAACCGCGGGCAAGTGACCAAGATCTTATGGAAGCATGTCGTTCGGCTTGTCTGGATGACTTTGTTGCGAGCTTACCCAACAAACTAAATACTCTGGTTGGGGAAAAGGGTATTAAACTGTCAGGTGGTCAGCGGCAAAGAATGGCTATTGCCAGAATCTTATTGGTGAAACCGCCAATCATTGTTTTTGATGAAGCCACATCCAGTCTGGATCATCAAACCGAAAAAGCAATACACAACGTAATTGAAGAACTGGCAAAGGAAAGGACTGTCATCATTGTTGCTCATCGCCTGTCATCCATTCAAAACGCAGACAGAGTGGTTGTCATGGATCAGGGTAAGATCGTCGCGGAAGGTTCTCATGAAAGCCTGAGAGGAAAGCATGAGATCTATGATACACTGTTCTTTGATCAGTAAATAGAGGGATAGTGATAATTGACAAGCATCGAAGTATTCAACAGCTACTTGCTCTGAGGGTAAACAATTAAAACCTCCTGACACTAATTTTTACGTCAGGAGGTTTTATCTTAATACCTGTTTTAAATGATAGCGCACATTTCAGTGCTCTGATCTGGCTCACCTGAGCTTCAGGAAGTTATTCCTTGATGCCGCCCAGTGCAACACCTGCGATGATATACTTCGACAACGTAAAGTATACTACAAACAGCGGTAGCACTGTTAGCGTCAGCCCCAGATATACAGAACCGAACTCAGTTTTGTAGATGTCACCCCTTAGCAAGCTTACCATAATAGGCATGGTGTATTTATCACTGTTGGTAAGCAATATCAGAGGCAGGAAAAATTGATTCCAGCTTCCTACAAACGCAAAGATGGCTTGTGTGGCAATGGCCGGTTTCATGATGGGGATGATAATCCTGTTGAAGGTATACAGCTCACGTGCACCATCAATACGTGCGGAATTAACAATATCCAGCTGCAGCGTTGCAAGCAGATACTGACGCATGAAAAATACCACACCTGGCGCTGCTATAGCTGGCAGTATGAAAGGCCAAAAGCTGTTTGTCCATCCAATGCGGTACATAAATTGGTAAAACCCAATGATAGATACTTGTGCAGGAATCATCAAAATGGCCATAATAAAGGTGAAAAATGGCTGACGCAGTTTCCAGTCATAGACAGTAAGGGCATAAGCGGTTAAGGACGAGAAATAAACCGTTAACCCTGTAGCACCTGCGGCAATGATCAGTGAATTAAAGAACCCTACCATGGGATTAAAGCTTTTATTGAGAAGGATGTTCAGGTTGCTGATTAAATACTTCGAAGGTAAAAGGGCTATGGCGGACTGTTGAACTTCAAAAGTACTGCGGGTCGCATTCATTAACATGACCCAAAACGGCAGTATACTTAAAATTGCAAGAAAAATACATACCAAGTATTTTAAGGCCATAAATGCAATATGGGGGATGTTGTTGGATTTGCTGCCGTAATACTTCATCTTGCCGCCCTCCTTTCTGCCTTCCATGCCTTGATCCTGGCTTTCTTTTCTTTCGCCAGCTGGATAGCTTCCTTGTCACGCATGACGTAGAAAAGAATGGATGACAGAATGGCAATGAATACAAACAGGATCATACTGGCGGCGGATGCACGATTATACAGGTAACTGCCGCTAAAAGCCTGATTATAAATGAACATGCTTACTGTCAGCGTGGATTGGTCAGGGCCGCCAAGGTTAAACAGCCTCGGGATGTCGAACATCTGCAGGCCACCGATCATACTGGTTACCAGGGTAAAGAGCATGATTGTTTTCAAGCATGGCAGAGTGATACGGAAAAACGTTTGTGGTCCGGAAGCACCGTCGATTTCAGCAGCCTCGAACAATTCGGGGTTGATGCCCAGTACGCCGGATATGAACACGATCATGGTTTGCCCATACCACGTCCAGAATTGGATAAACGAAATTATGTTTCTTGTTGTCCACTTGTCGATTAGAAAATAAATAGGTTCTTTAGCTAAGCCCAACATCATGAGCAGGTCGTTCGCAGGCCCTTTGGGGTATCCGAACAGGGAGTTGAAAAGTAACGCGATGGTTGCTGCTGTGATAATATTCGGCATATAGAACAAAACTTTAAATGCGCCTTGCCCCTTGATCTTATAACGATGATTCGTAAACCATGCCGTGAGGAGCAATGCCAGCAACAGCTGAGGAACAAAGTTCACAACCCAAAGGATCACTGTATTCACCAATGATTTCTGGAATGCGACTGTACTCCAAACTGTCTGATAGTTTTGAAAAGGGTTTGCTAAAATATTAAAATTTGTTTTTCCCAGACCTTTAAGGTCGGTAAAGCCGATAAAGGCTGTATAAATTATGGGATACAACGAAAAAATAAGGAACGCAAGCACGAAAGGCAAGGAAAAGAGGTATCCATATTTTGCATAATTTACACTTTTTCGTCGCATGAGCGTTCACCTCCGGTTAAGTGCGTAGATTTTTTTAAATATAAATATGGGGCGGACAGAAAGGCATCCGCCCGCCCCATATTATGAAGGTTCAAAATTAGTCTACGATTACATCAAGATTGTCCGCAACTTGCTGTTTGAAATCTTTGATAGCCTGTTCACGGGTCTTGGTGCCGGCGGTGTACTCACGTACCTGGCCGCGCCAGTAGCTGTTGATGGTTTCATCGTATTGGGTCTTGTTCTTACCGGTAGCAAATGCGCCAGCAGGTACGAATACGTCGAACATATCCTGTCCGCCGAGGAATGCTACAGTACCGTCAGATTTCTTCATAACGGTTCCGGAAGAAACTGTGTCCTTTGTGCCGCCAGGGCCATTGAGAGTTCCGTTAGCCCAGTAGTACAGCAGACCTGTTTC
>JAAYJG010000264.1 GCA_012523055.1 Ruminiclostridium sp.
TCCATGAAGCTTATTGCTTCTTGTTTAGCCATAATCAACAACCTCCCGAACGTATGTTTTCATATAAATTATACCAAACATGAGTTCGTTATACAAGAGATTACTGATTAAAAGTCATAGTCATTAGAGATAATTATGAACTAGTTGCACACAAAACGCGTAAGTCACACACAAAAACATTGATGTTTTTGCGTGTGGGAGGTGCTTTCAGCGCCCGCGTTTTGGCGCACAATTCGCGCAAGCGCTCATTGAATATTGCTTGATTCATCAAAAGATAGGTGATTGGATATGAAGCTTCATTCCGAAATGAGAAGTGTCGATCTTTATGTGCATGAATACGGGGTTGAGAATTGTGAGCCCGGCCATTATTTCGGGCCTGCGGTCCGGGAATTCTTTCTTTTTCATTATGTCTTTTCAGGCCGGGGGTTTTTTCGCACAAGCGAGAACACCTATGACCTGCATGAAGGCCAGGGGTTTCTGATCTTTCCGGATGATTTAAATTACTACCAGGCCGACGAGGGTTCTCCCTGGTCATATGGCTGGTTGGGGGTAACCGGAATCAACGCGGAGGAATATTTCCATCAATGCGGCTTATCCAGGAAAAACCCCATCTGGAACGGTGGAAAAGACGATTTCATAGAGGACTGCCTGCTGAAAATGGATTCGGCAATGAGGTTGGATGCCACACGGCATCTGAAGCTCACGGGCTATGCCTATCTGATTTTGTCCCGAATGATCGAAAAAAGCAGCCGACAGCAGCCCCGGGATGTGTCCAACCGCCATGAAGCATACCTTCAGGCGGCAGTACGGTATATGGAGCAAAACTACTACAGGAATATCCGAATCTCAGAAGTCGCGGAAAACATTGGTTTGGACAGAAGCTATCTGGGCTTTCTCTTTAAAAAGAACCTGAATATATCCATGCAGGATTTTCTGGCCGATCTGCGAATGAACAAGGCGTGTCGGCTTTTAAGGAATCCCGAGCTGAGAGTTGCTGACGTGTCCAGATCAGTAGGATATTCCGATCAACTGCAGTTCTCAAAGGTTTTCAAGGCACATCAGGGACTAAGCCCTCTGGAATATCGAAAGAGGTGCGGTGGTCAGTACGGTTCTTCGGGTAATCTTTAATTTCTGTGTGGGTATCGATATATCTGTCCTTTCAACACTTGCATTTTAATCTTCGCTCGAGGACTCGTTGAATCGATGTCAAGGGGCGAGAGCTGGTGCAGACCGACCTACCTTCATGCGGGAGCTCATTAATTCGTTGCCATACGATCATTCAGAAGTATACTGAAATTGGCGAAAATCCGCGAACCCCCCGGCTTCATTTTCCGAGTAACAAAATACTCCGATACGGTAGCCAATAAACAAATCCAGGGTGTACTTCATCTGGAGTTCCCATTGGGAAACAGTGAAATGATTACCGTCTTCCGAGAAAAAGAATGAGGCCTTATCCCTGTCGTTTTCATAATCAAAAAGGATCTTCAAGTAAACATTCAATCAAACGGGGACATCAAATGATGCCCCCGCTTTCAATCAAGCCATATACGATGGAAGACCTTTCTTCAGGGTCAATGGATACATATGTACCCAGCATTCCGATCCATTTTTAGTAAAATGCTTCAGCAACTCAGCTAAATCATTAAAAGTTGACATATCGGCAATGTTCCCTTCCACTTACCCCTTATTTCAGGTTTTCCACTGCAGCTCTTTCAATCGCCAGTCCATTCGCATATCGTTTCATAAACTCGTTGAACCCTGCCACATCTGAAGGGTCCGGCGCAACACAAGCCTTTTCCTGGCTGGCAAAAACCTGGTTGTTCAGGAATTCCTCCAGGGTTTCCTTTTCAGCCTGGTTCTCCATGTATGAGGCCAGCAGCGCAATACCCCAGGCTCCGCCTTCTCCTGCCGTCTCCATAACCGAAACGGGAGCGTTCACCGCTGCAGCCATCATTCTCTGGCCAACATTCCTGGTCTTGAAAAAACCACCATGGCCCAAAAGCGCATCTACTTTGACGCCTTCTTTTTCCAGAAGAATGTTCATGCCTGTTTTCAGAGCCCCCAGGGAAGTGTACAGATGAACCCTCATAAAATTAGCAAGATTGAATCGGCTGTCTGCGGAACGCACAAACAACGGTCGTCCTTCTTCAAAATGGGTGATGTGCTCTCCGGAGATATAACCGTAGGACAGCAGGCCCCCGCAATCCGGATCTCCCTGAAGCGCCATGCCCAGGAGAGTATCATACAGCTTCGGTTTGCTTACCTCCATGCCCAGTGCCTTGGTTGCTTCTGCAAACAAGCTGATCCAAGCATCATAATCGGAGGTGCAGTTGTTGGAATGCACCATGGCCACAAGATTCCCAGAAGGGGTAGTCACCAAATCAATCTCAGGATAGACCCGGGACAATTCTTTCTCAAGCACCACCATGGCGAATACGGATGTACCGGCGGAAACATTCCCTGTGCGGGCTGCAACACTGTTTGTCGCTACCATCCCAGTACCTGCATCGCCTTCCGGCGGACAAAGCGGAATTCCCGGTTGCAGTTGGCCGCTAACGTCCAGAAGCTTCGCGCCCTCGGCTGTTAACACACCGCCTTTGGCTCCTGCGCACAACACTCCGGGAAGAATATCCTGAAGCTGCCATGGGATGTTCCTTTCATGATTCGCCGCATTAAACTTGTCGATCATTTCTTCATTAAAACTCTTAGTGTTCAGATCAATGGGGAAAACCCCTGATGCCTCACCAATACCCAACACTTTCTGACCGGTCAGCCTCCAGTGGATGTACCCGGCTAAGGTCGTCATATAAGCGATATCATGAATATGTTCTTCTCCGTTCAGGATGGCTTGATACAGATGAGCGATGCTCCATCTTTGGGGGATTGGGTAACTGAACAACTCAGTCAATGCTTCGGATGCCTTTTCCGTGATATTGTTGCGCCAGGTTCTGAAAGGGGTTAGAAGACGATCATTTTTATCAAAAACCATATAGCCATGCATCATGGCACTAAAGCCCAAGGCGCCTGTTTTTTCAACAGCGATACCATATTGCTCATTTACATTGGCGGCCAACTTCTGATAACTGTCCTGCACACCCTTCCAGATTTCATCCAGGCTGTAGGTCCAGATATTGTTGATATAGCTGTTTTCCCAGTCGTGGCTGCCAGATGCGATAGGTTTATGATCCTCACCAATCAGAACAGCTTTAATCCGGGTAGACCCCAACTCGATACCAATGGCTGTATTGCCACTGCCTATAGCCTTTTTTACGGTATCAAATGTTGTTTTCATACTCTCTCTCCTTTTATTTCATCATTTTTGTATATGAATAGCCAAGATAACACGAACTGTCATCCTTCATAAAACATATTTAAAATACTCTCGTTTCATATGTATTCATGTTTTTTAATCTGCTTCTTGAAAAAAAGTCATTCTTATAGTTATAATATAGTTAAACGTTTTAACTGTCAATTCTGTCATGAAAGGATATGAGAGGTTTGGTTACTCAAAAAGAAATCGCTCAGCTCTGTGGTGTTTCAATCAGTACTGTATCGAACATATTGAACGGCAAGAGCAATGTCAGTGAGCTTACAAAGCAGAAAGTGCTTGAAGTTGTAAAACAGACCGGTTACCAGCCAAACTATTTTGCCCAGGGAATGCGCAAGCAAAAGACCCGGATGATTGGTATCATTGTCGAAGACCTGGATTTATTCAGCACTACCCCCATTGTAGAAGCAATCATGGCAGATTGTGAAGATCGGAATTACCGGACGGTTCTTGTGAACCTGCGACTGTATGATAAATGGCAGGACGTTTGGTACAATGATGAAAAAATGCTTCAGTCCGTTTTGCAGCCGTCCATTAAAGAATTATTATCCATCAAGGTTGACGCTATCATATATGTCGCCGGGCATTGCAGAATTATCAATTGTTTTACCGATGATTTTTCAATTCCCGCTGTAGTTGTATACGGTATCTCCAAATCCCCCGCATTCTTCTCCATTGTCATTGATGATGAAAAAGGCGGATATGATGTAACAAAATATCTCATTTCCATGGGACATCGTAAAATTGGGGTCATCGCAGGGGTTCCCGATAACTTACATACAGTAAAACGAACGATTGGATATCAGAAAGCATTGTTTGAAGCAGGTATTTTGTATAACCCCGCTCTGGTCAGGCATGGAGACTGGATGAGACCCTCGGGGTACAGGGAAATGGAAAGCCTGGTGAAAGAAGATGTCACCGCGGTTTTTTGTATGAATGATATCATGGCGGGAGGCGCATATGATTATCTGTTCGAGCACGGAATCAAAGTAGGACAGGACATTTCACTGGCAGGCTATGACAACAAGGAAATCTCCGAATACCTGAGGCCTCGCCTGACAACAAATGAGATTCAACTGAAAAAGATCGGGAAGACCGCATCAAGGATTATATTGGAAATGCTTGAGGGCGGCAACCCGGGAAGCAGAAATCAGGAAATCATTAAAATACCGTGCAAGCTGATTATTCGTGATTCCGTTATGAAATGTGACAGTGAATAGGAATGGTACTTGACAAAACAGGGCTATGGGAAATTTTCCGATAGTTCTTTTTTGTATTGGGAAATTTCCATGCTTTCCATATGTCCGGACCAACACTGTCGTTTAAGCTGAAATCGTTTATCATGGAGAGCATGTTATTTACTCAACTTTCCCACCTCCACATGTCTGTATCAGTACCACAAAACATTAATTACAAGTTAAGATGGGAAAGTTGAGTTAGGTTTCCAAAAAACAATGAAAACGTTTTACCTATACCCATCTTTAACACATTCTTTGTTGAATATCCATAATAAAGAGGGGATCAATAACTAATCCTCTCCGTCATTGCCACAGCTAAACCAGGTCATCTGGAGGTTTCATCCGGACGGAAGAGTTTCAGATAATCTCCATACCCTTCTGCTTCAAGTTCTTCAAGCGGAATAAACCTTAATGCGGCAGAATTTATGCAATATCTCAAGCCTGTCGGTGCGGGACCATCGGTAAAAACGTGACCTAAATGGGAATCGGCCTGTTTGCTCCGAACTTCGGTTCGAGTCATAAAATGGCTTTTATCCATTTTTTCATATATATTAGCTTTGTTTAATGGTCTTTTGAAGCTTGGCCAGCCACATCCTGATTCAAACTTATCCAAAGAGCTGAACAATGGCTCCCCGGATACCACATCTACGTAAATTCCATCTGTTTTGTTGTTCCAGTACTCATTTCGGAAAGGGGGTTCTGTTGCATTCTCCTGTGTCACTTTGTATTGCAGATCAGACAGTTTTTCCCGCAACTTATCTTTACACCAAATGGTACTATAATCGCTTGTATCACTCATACTTTTTCTCCTTCACATAGATAATATACCCGTTATCACTTTATTTGAACAATAGAATAAAAGTAAGTGATTTTGCAATCCAGCTGGGATAGGATATCTACGCAAAGATATCGAATTTTTTATTCACTGTTCTTCGTCTTCATGATTCATTTTGTGGGGACAAGGGGGACAGGTTCCTTTGTCCCATTTATTCAATTAACCTTCTAATTTCTTTTCACTTCCTATGGAAAAAAGCCTTATGGCAAATAACCATAAGGCTTTCATATAAATCCGGCAGCGACCTACTTTCCCGGGGCGTTACCACCCAAGTATCATCGGCACTGGAGAGCTTAACTTCTGTGTTCGGGATGGGAACAGGTGTGTCCTCTCCGTCATTGCCACCA
>JAAYJG010000265.1 GCA_012523055.1 Ruminiclostridium sp.
ACAAAGCAATACAAACATATCACAGGCACAAAGAAAGGAAATACAGGCTTCGGCTCATTCCAGAGCTGAACAAATGAGAGCAGAACTGGAAATACTTGAAAAGGGAAATGAGACCGTTGAGCAGCTTATTAGGCAAAGCGGCGATGATGCGGGAACATGGGAGGGATATAAGCTTTCCGTAACCTTGGGTAAAGCTCAGGAGAATCCAGATAGTGATTACAGCCAGGAATTGAAACAACAGGCAACGGATTATGGTCTTGCAACAGCCTTTAGTAAAAACTCAAACGGAATAAACTCAGGTGATGTTCAAAACAGTATAAAAACTGGAGTGGAAGCATTTGCTGAATTCCTATTAACAGAATACCAGACAGAAAGAGCTGCATTATCAAGCCTGCAGAATACAACCGTTAATGAGAATACCGTAACTGGAAAGAATGTTACGACAATGCTTTTATCTGTAAGTAGTTCAGTATTTGCTAGTGCCGGGGGCATGGGTGATTTCCAGAAGTTGACCAACAAAACGGAATCTGCTTTGGATCTACTAAATTCACTGGTAGATGTTATTGATACCTACCCAAGGAGCACAGTTTGGAACCTGTGGGGGCTTTGGAAAACGAAAGCGCAGAAAGCGGTTGTATCCGATGCAAACGATATAAAAGACAAGATTAAGCAGACAAATGAATACTTAAATGATCAAGAATTCAAAGGCTTGGTGGATGAGGTCTTCAGTGAGAAGTCATATAAAAATATTAACAAGAAGGATGATATTCAAAGACTGATTGACTACTTAACAGGCAAACAGCCAGATCCAACAGCTACGCCAACACCCACTAGCATTCCAACCCCGACAGCTACGCCAAGTCCGACACCGACTCTTGTTCCACCAAGCCCAACACCTGTGCCCAAGGATTATGAGACTGTCAGCAGTATAAGTAAACTAACAGCGGTGGAAGGCTATCAAAAGGTATATATAGTAGAGATAGAGTCCTTTGCCTATATTTATATTACAAATGGCAATGAAAAGCTAACCTTCAGTATTGGCAAAGAAGACGAACAAGAAACTGTTAGTAAAATAGTTAATGAATGCGACTTGAATCCCAAAGTTGTTACTAATGCAGGTTTTTTTGATAGTACTGAACCATCGGTGGAGCACTTTGGAGTATTGAGATTTGATAACAAAGAATGGGAGACAGTTTCTAACAATAAAGATGGTATTAATGTATACGATCGGAGAGTAATTGAAGCAAACACATTCATTCAGTGGCCTGATAGAACAGAGATTAGAAAAATAACTGATGCAGCTGAGGTCAAAGATGCGATATGGGCAGTGGGTGCTGGGTATTCATTAGTTCAAAACGGGACTATTGCAGTAGAAATAGAAGATAACAAAATAGTCACGACTGGGAACGATTGGTACGATCCAGGTGACAGAAGATCACGTACCATGTTTGGTGTAAACAGCCAAGGCAACTATATCTCGGTTGTTGTTGAAAGAAGTAAAGTTAGTAAAGGTGCAAATGCTTATATTGAGGCTAAAATAATGCATCAGCTTGGTGCGGTAAACGCTATAAATTTTGATGGCGGTGGAAGTTCTACGTTCTGGTATGGTTCGGTAAAAAACAAGCCAGAGACGAAGAAAGGTGATGAGAGAAAAATTGGTAGTGTAATGATAATTTTCGATCCAAATGAGAATAAAAAGTAACTGCCTATTATTCCGATGGGTAGACTTTAATCAGTATAATTACAAAAACCGAGAGCACACTCAAAAAATAGAAAGAGGTGATTCCTACGAAAAAGGTAGCTATAACAAGATTTTTGTTGATTTTAATTTTGTTTTCAGGGTGTGTAGAAACAAATGCCCCCAATACCCAGATAGAATCGATCGCTTTTGGTGCAAATCATGTAGTTGCTTTATACAACACCGGTAAAATTTTGGCATGGGGGGATAGCACCAAAGGGCAGTGTGATATACCAGATAAAGCAAAAAAAACTATTGCTGTAGCATCATGTTTATATCATACACTTGCATTACAATCAAACGGAACAGTTATAGCATGGGGAGATAATTCAAAAGGTCAGTGTGATGTTCCATCCGATTTAAATAATGTTTCAACTATTTCGGTCGGATATGAGCATAGTGTTGCTTTAAGAAATGACGGAACCATAGTTGCATGGGGGAGCAACGAATACGAGCAATGCACCATTCCAGAAAACTTGCCTTATGCTATTGCTATTGCTGCAGGTGGTTATCATACAAGCATAATTACGAAAAGCGGGGATATTATCTCATGGGGATATGATCTTGATGATTGGCTTCAGCCGCCCGAAGATTTCATATCGCTAAAAGATATAGCATCTTTCCAAGACCATATTGTGGCACTGCAAAGTGATAATACTATTATCGCATGGGGGAGACCACAATTCAGCGAGAACATTTTTAATGAAGAAGTGACAGACGTTATATCAATTGCGACGGGACAGGGTTTATCTGTTGCGCTAAAAAAGGATGGAACAGTAAGTGTTTTAGGTGGGAATCATTTTAAGCTTGCAGAATACGCAAAGCAATTAGAGAATATTACATCTATTGCAGCAGGTTTTTTTGTTGCCGGAGCAGTAAAAAAAGATGGTACATTAATAATTTGGGGTGAAGATGTTGATAGATTTTCTAACCCTGATATAGATAAATTAATTTTATATGATGGCAGTGAATAGAAAGGGAGTAAAAAGCAGCAGGAAACTTTCACAACTGGCGGTCAACCCGGTGATACTCGGGTTGGTGTAAATATGGGATTGATTTGTATAATGAGATTACCCGCTGCATCATTATTGTACAGGGTAATCGCCAGGCTTCCGTAGCTCTGGGTTGGATTTCCTTCACCGCCTAAAAGGTCATATTCAAAGCCTGTGATCACCTGAAACTTGTCCGGGTATTCTACGGAACATTTACAGGGTATAAATTGATAGATTCTAATTCCTGATCGGTGTATCTATTTTCTGAAACTATCTTCAAATATTCAAATAACCTTATGGTAACAATAAAAGCCTGTTCTTTGGTTGTGTTATCTTTTGGATGAATCAAATTATTACTGCCAAACATTAATCCGTTTTTATTCATGCGGATGAGCTCCCGAATCTGCTCGGCTTTCTCCCTTCCGTACTTACCCCTTGAATTGATCGATAGCAAGTTGCTCAAGCGAACAATATTGGCTTTTGAAATGTCCTGGGCAGTCGAGAACTCAGACAGCATAGCATAGCAAGATTTCTGGTTGACAGACCAAACGGCGCTCGGCAATTCCGGAAAGAGGATTGTAATCAGGCGGGAAAGTGAAAGTTTCAGCTTTGAACGCATAGAAACAAGCCTGTGGCGATTACGGGTAAGATTACGAAGCTCGCAAATTGGCAATACTGGTTGTGAATAGGACTTTGAATCGTCCGAAAACAGCAGCGTAGCCAAAAACATGCAATCGGATTTATCCGTCTTGGTCTTGCGCAGGCTCTGTGCCTTACGAAGCAGATTTACAGAAAGCGGATTGTAAATCCTAACGCACAGACGTTTTTGCAGTAGATAGTTTTGTAGATTGATGCTGTAATGACCGGTTGATTCGAGTCCTATTCTTGCGTCCGAAAAGTCGGACGAACTCGAAAACCTTGCGATTTTTGCGATCAATTCATCAAAACCCTGCTTGTCGTTTTTAATGACGAAGGTTGATAATGTTTCACCGTTTTCATTCAAGATACAGCAGTCGTGTTTAGATTTTGCTACGTCGATGCCAATAAAAAGCATACAAGTATCCTCCCAAATGGTTTTTGACGCTGCTTTAACTCCATAGCTTCTGTGCATCTTAGCCTTGTTCAAGATAAAACGTCGAGCGTTATCTAACTGATCAAAAATTAAGCACAGAGCTGTGGTTGTAGCCTCCAAAGGAACCAGTCGGCTAACAGCCGCTGTAGGTAATAAAACCAAACCACAGCGTCTGTTGATAGTATGGAGCTATCGAACAAAATTTATTGAAAGGATTGTATGATGAACTCCATGTTTTCATTATACAAGGTAT
>JAAYJG010000266.1 GCA_012523055.1 Ruminiclostridium sp.
ACAATTACCAACCTGATTATTGCACAAATTTCAGAAAACAGAAAACTGGCGCTTTTGTTTGAAGACCTTCTGGATGCTGACGGTTCCGAGCTATACATGAAAAAGGCCTGCCACTACATAAAGACAGATGTTGAAACGGACTTTTATGCGATTACTGAAATTGCCAGGAAGCGCAATGAGATTGCCGTGGGGTATAAGAAAATGACAACCGATGGCATTCAAATCATCACAAATCCGAAGAAATCCGAGAGAATCTCTTTTACAGAGGATGATTATTTGATTGTGATCGCAGAGGATAATGAATGATACGAGCATTTCCTCTCTCATCTGTAAGCTGCTTATGGGGCCGGTAAAACCGGCCCTTGCTTCTTAGTTATCCTGCCACAGGTTAAACGTAAAAGATACGTTGCCTCCATCATAATAAGGCTCCATGTCGACTTCAAATTGTTTTCCCTTCCACTTGATCGTTCTCTTAACCATGTATTGATCGCCTCCCCAACCTTTATCCAGGTAGGATTGCATATATTCCCTTACATCGTCCTCAGAAAGCCCACTATATTCAAAGGTTATGTAATATGCTGCAGCCCCGTCGCTGATATCATTAATCTCTACATCACCAATCTGCATGCCTTTATCCGGCGGCACAATTTCGGCAGGCAATTTATCAGCAGGCCATGATCCTAGTTTTTCAACATATACTGTGATCTGCAAAAAATTCTTTCCATTGAATTGAAAATGGAGAGTGATATTCCCTTTGCTGGCGTAATCAGAGGAGGTATACCAGCCTTTCTCTTTCAGGGTTTGCATATATTCGTCCAGATCTTCCTCGGTGGTGTTATCCACAAGAATGGCATAATCATCTGGCGTTCCTCCGGAGTTCACGACATCTCCCTTCGGGTATTCCGGAATTTCAGCAGGAATGCTTTCCCCCGGCCAGCCCTCGCGGAATATATTCAAAAGACCACCCTGTTGCTGAGAGGGGTTCGAGCTTCCCAATATATCCGTACCTGACGAAGTATCTGTTTTATTCAAAGCATCCGTAGAGAGGCCTCCTTTTGGCACACCAACCATAACTGCATCCCAGGCTGCTATAGTAAAAAACTCAATATTAGCTCCATATTTATTCACCATTATATAAAAACTTTCAGTATCCATCGCTCCGGTTTTGTCCTGATATCCTGCATCAGGAAGGACGTTCGGACCTAACATGCGGACATCAAAAGAAGCATCTCCATAAAAAGTCACAGACCCAGTAGCAGATAGCCATTCCCCCACATCTACGAATGGATCGTCGGGATGCAGTTCAGTGGGAACGTTTGAGTCTAAATCAGGCTTGAGTTTAAGAGTAAACTCAATATTTCCTCTAAGGGTAAGGTTTATATCTCCCATAAGCTTCATGTTGGTCTCGCTTGGCACTATATCCTCTTTGACTTTTCCGGTAATTTTAATCACACACTCCCCGAGATACTCGCCGGCGATGGTACCACTGAAATTCTTCGCAGTCGTCTCCATATATGCGTCGAAATCCCAATATTCATTATCCCATAAATAAAAATCTTCTGCGGGCCCGTTTGCGACAAAACGCCATTCTTTCCATTCTCCGTCGTTTTCTTTCGGTGGAGGAGGCGGTATCGTTGTTCCGTCAGGTGAAACTATGAAGATGGTAAAATGGTTCAACTCCGCTGTTACATAACTGATTCCGTCTTCACGGAGTATTTGACTGTCCACTTTATAACCGATGCTTTCTCCTTCATCATAGGCTACAAGGCAGGCGGTTCCGGGAAGGTCACCTTCCACTGCCAGAGTGAAAAAAACAGGCATGGAAGGCTGAATTGATTTTCCTTCGTATATGGCCTTTAACTCAAAACAAGCCGATGCTTTTTCTCCCTTTAACCCTTTGTCCTTTGACAACGGCGTAATGGAAATGCTTGTACCGGCGGGGAAAACCCCTGGCATGGCAATTACAGAGGCTGTTGTCTGTCCATATTCAACAGTGAAGCTTGCTCCCTCCAATTCTGTTACAGTAGCACTCTGCTTTTTCGAGGAATCCAATGTTATGGAATTCTTTTTTAGTTTTGTATTCTTACTGCATCCCGGGAATAATACTAAAATAACCAGTAGTAACAGACCAAAATAAAAAGACAGCTTCTTCATAAATACTCCCCTTCCTGTGATAGAACTCAATGAACCGGTTCGACATAAAGCAGCCTCTGTTGTAAGCTATAGTTGATTATGCAAATAACCTGATGATATGTTGAATGCTTGAATATACTCCATAAGCAAAAAGAAATATACCAAAGAGAAGTGCGCCCCATTTTATTTTCCATTTTTTCTTGTGCTGTTCGTTTTTTCTTTATCTTCATCTCTTATCATTAAGCTTTCGATGTTACGATTTAAAGAAATACGGACCTTCTTTCCGACATCAGCATTCAAGCGAACTTGAACCAATGAACCGAATTCACTATCAGGACGAAACAAACCTTCACATGTTTTTCCCTGTTTTTCATATTGTATTTTTACGACTTTTCCTGTTATGCTTTCCTCGGAGGCGATAATAATTCTTTCATAGACATTAAGTACCGATACTATTTTTAGAAGCGGAAAATTGTTTCCCAGGCTTATGACAATAAATAAGAAACCAAACATAACTGTAAAACATTGACATCATAAAACCCATTATTTGGTTCACTATACCTTTTTTGAAGTAATAAAGCTATATCATAAGCCGTAACTAAGCTTCTGTGATTTCGAATTCCGTTTTATGGGTTTATCGTTAATTTCCCAGCCATTTACATTATACAACATTATTCGTTATTTGTATATTCATACTTACAACGATTACCTGTTGCAATATTACCTGCCTTTTATGGCGAAAGACATTTTGACTATTTTTGTGTTGACAACCTACATACATAGTATTATAATGATAATAACATAAAGATAATAACAGAAACTCATAATGCCCGAGCGGTTTACACTCACACAGCTTCAGCAGGGAATGAAAAGTTTCCTCCCAGGCTGCCCGACAGTACGTGTATCGTAGTCATTGAAATAAATATGGATTAAAAAGGAGAGTGTTTTTATGTTTGGTATGAGGTTTATTAAGTTTCAACCCAGTGAGTATGTACTCCGGTACAGAAACGGTAAAATTGTCAAAGAAGGCGCAGGTATATCTTTTTACTACTTTGCTCCGAATACGTCTATTGTTGTCGTTCCTGTGGGAAGTGTTGATGAGCCTTTCATTTTTGAGGAGGTAACCTCAGATTTTCAAACGGTGACCGTACAGGGGCAGGCAACGTTTCGGATCATCGATCAAAAGAAGATCGCAGGTATTCTCAATTACACGCTGGATATGAAAGGCAGGGGATATGCTTCCGAGGACCCACAAAAACTGCCGCAGCGGGTTATTAACACGGTGAAGGTGCTGACGAAGAAAAACCTGGAGGGTATGCAGCTGAAGGATGCTGTCAAATCCAGTGAAATTCTTGCAAAGAGCATATTAACTGAAATCAGGGAAAAAGAAGAGATGAACCTTCTTGGTATCGAGATATTGGGCCTCTCAATCCTTGCTATCCTTCCAAACAAAGAAACCGCAAGAGCTTTGGAGGCCCAGGCAAGAGAGCAAATCCTCAAAAAAGCGGATGAAGCGATCTACGAAAGTCGCAATGCGTCGATTGACCAGGAAAGGCGTGTGAAGGAGAACGAGTTCAACACCGAAATTGCCATTGAAAACAAGAAAAAGCAGGTTAAAGAAACCCAATTAGAGGCAGAGCGGGCTGTTCAACAAAAGAAAAACCAACTGAAGGAAGAGCAGATGAATTTTGAAACGACGCTCGAGGAAAAGAGAACAGGCCTGATTGAACTTACTGTCCAGAATTCAAAAGCAGAGGCGGACGCCAAAGCATATGAGCTGTCTGCAGTGATGAAGGCTCTAGAAGGAATAGAACCCAATGTCATTCAGTCACTTGCCAGCATTGGGATGCAGCCCAATAAACTTATCGCAATAGCATTCCAGGAGTTGGCTGAAAAAGCGGGACAAATAGGCCAGCTGAATATAACTCCTGATTTGCTTCAGCAATTGATGAGGGATTCAAGATGATGAATCAAAGATTAACTGACAACAAAATTATATTGGTTAAGAGAAAAACAAGGCTGGATGACTTGATCGCAAGGTTCAATACTATCAACCAGGCCAGGTTTTATATCGAGCACCTGGGCAGTGATTTTTCAGATTACGTCCGAGAGGATGAACAGTACAAGCTGGCTGTATCGCAGGCATACAGCCAGCTGGAGGAGTTGGGAAGGGTTCAGGTTGTCGACAGGGAATTCGTTCCGAATTTCATCTTCGGAGAAACTGATCTTGTCGTAGCCGTCGGTCAAGATGGTTTGGTGGCGAATACCTTAAAGTATCTGTCAAACCAACTGCTTATTGGAGTAAATCCTGACCCAGCCAGGTGGGATGGTGTGCTGCTTCCGTTTACTGTAAGTGATTTAAAACTGGTAGTTCAGGATGTTTTCAAACAGAGAAGGCATATCCAAGAGGTATCAATGGCTAAGGCCGCTTTAAACGATGGCCAAACGATTTATGCAGTGAATGACCTGTTTATTGGGCAACGCACCCACGTATCCGCAAGATATGGCATCCAATGGGGGGAGTGTCACGAGAATCAATCCTCCAGCGGGATAATTGTATCAACAGGGCTTGGTTCAACCGGCTGGCTCAAGAGTGTACTGGCAGGTGCAGTCAGCATCGTAAACGGGATTTCTGATAAGAAAAAGCAGGTACAGCAGGAGAAAAGCCTGCCATGGAATATTGATTATTTATATTTTTCGGTCCGTGAGCCTTTTCCGAGCAAAACATCGGGAGCGGAACTCGTTTTTGGGAAAGTAACCAAAGGGGCACCACTGACGATACTGTCCCAAATGCCTGAGAATGGGGTCATATTCAGTGATGGCATTGAAAACGACTACCTGAAGTTTACCTCTGGGATAGAAGCAGTTATTTCGGTTGCAGAAAAGAAAGGACATTTGGTGGTTTAACTGTATTTTAGTTCAGCAGGCCATGGGATGCTCTGGGAGCCGGCTCGGAAAGTCGGTTTATTCAAAAAGACATGCATAAATTATAACGAGGCCCGATGTCCAACACCTCTTAACGTATTTTCAGCTAAGGGCTGAAAAACGTGTGGTGGCGGGTACCGATTACCTTAATCAGGCGGCGAGCCTATCTCCCGCCTCGATATAAGGACCTTATCACTACGTGATAAGAACCTTGTTGCTGTGTGATGGTTTTGCCAAAGCAAAACCTGCTGTTGCAATAACAGTGTGTTGCGATTGCAAGCAATCGCTTCC
>JAAYJG010000267.1 GCA_012523055.1 Ruminiclostridium sp.
AAAACAGCGCAAGGCCGATAAGAACCTGGTTGGGAGGCATTTGCTGCGTTCCCATGGCATTGCGCAGAAAGGAGAGCACAATGATGATACGTGTAAAGGAAGTCATCATGATAAGAATGGATGGCAGGATGGAAAGCACCGTAAGGTAGAGCAGCAGCTTGATGCTGTTCGAGATTTCCTCCGGGTCGTCGGTGGAGGTGATGGTAATCCCCTCATCGGAAATGGAGATGCCCGGTTCTGCATAAACGCCGGTGCAGAAAACAACCATCATAAAAATAATACCGGCTAGAAATAGTATTTTCTTCTTCTTTTTAGACATGAACGATTATACTTCCTTATCGTAGCTTTTTTCCCGTAACTGCTCAAGCTTTCGGATGTTGCGCTGAAGGACATCCTTCTTTGCAACGGGCTCATCGTTTTCCGGGTTATTTTTCATTGGTTCCTTTTTGTTTTTCTGGTTGTGAGCAACCCTGTCGAAAATTTGCCGGAAATCAAAAACGGGCGAATCCGAACTTTTTTCTTCTGCCTGCTCCTGGATTTCTTCCTTGTCCAGGTTTACCCTGGCCACCTGTTTGAACTCCTTTTTACCGCACAAAAACACAAAGTAATCGGAACCAACCCGTATTAGCAACAACCTTCTGTCCAGGCCCAGGCTGATTTGCTCGATCACCTGCATATGCCTGGACTGCATTGAAGCTGACGTTTTTTTGCCCACAATCCGAGAGGCAATATACGCCAGATATAAAATTGCACCGAAAATAAGGACATATCCCGCCAATTCAAGAAACATGGGGTACCTTTCTTAACCAACCACCTTTTTAACGGCTTCAATAACCCTTTCAGCCTGGAACGGTTTTACAATAAAGTCACGCGCTCCGGCCTGTATGGACTCGATAACCATTGCCTGCTGGCCCATGGCGGAACACATGATTATTTTGGCCTCTGGACTGAGCCCCTTAATTTGCTTCACCGCCTGTATGCCATCCAACTCAGGCATGGTGATGTCCATGATCACCAAATCGGGGGCTAGTTCCTTGAATTTCTCGATGGCCTTGTTTCCGTTTTCGGCCTCGCCTATCACCGTATAGCCATTCTTGGAGAGAATGTCTTTTATCATCATTCTCATAAATGCTGCATCATCAACGATCAGTATATTCGCCATACCTTGCTCCCTCTCCTTATACACTGTATCTTTATTATATAATGAATTCTTATGTAAATCAAAGCCTTTTTGATGGATGGATAATATCAGTTATTCTGACACCAAAGCTCTCGTCGATAACCACTACTTCACCCTTGGCAATATTCTTGCCATTGACCAGAATATCCACCGGTTCGCCGGCAAGCTTGTCCAACTCAATAATAGAGCCCTGCCCAAACTCAAGAATTTCCTTGATCTTCTTGCTGGTTCTGCCCAATTCCACGGTAATCTGCAGCGGAACATCCATCAACAGGCCAATGTTCTGAATTTCAAGCGCGGGAGCTGCCATTTCAAAGGATTGGAACTGCGCGGGTTGAACATTGACAGGGGGTTGTTGATGCTGAGGCTGAGGCATGTACGGCATTTGATAGCCATACCCATAGGCAGTGGGCTGGTTGTTCATGGGCTGCGGCTGTGGTTGCGGTGCCGCCTGCTGCTGGTATGGAGCGGGACGCGGCTCGGGTGCCGGTGCCTGTTTTGGGGCTGGTTTTGCCGCAACGGCCGGCTTGGGTTCCTCGGGCAAACCGCTGCCTTTATTGTACAGGTTTGCGACCAGCTCCTGAGCAAAACTGAGGGGCAGCAGTTGCATGATCAGGCTGTCGATCAGGTTGCCCACGATTAAAGAGAACTCTATCTTTACAATTTGCTTTCCTTCCTCAAATGCAATACCGCCAATATCTTTTGAAAGATCGATCAGCACCGATTCAGGCGGAGAAATATCAACCCGCTTGTCAAGCATGGAGGACAGTGAAGTGGCCGCTGAACCGACCATTTGGTTCATAGCCTCGCTGATAGCGCTTAAATGCAACTCAGACAGTTCTGTGTGGGGATCGACCTGGCCACTTCCACCCATCATCAGATCGGTGATGATTTTCACATCCTGCTCCTGCATCACCAGCAAATTGTCCCCGCTCAGGCCATTTGTATATTGAACCTTAACGGCAACATAGGGCTCGGGATACTGCCTGGAAAGCTCTTCCCAGGTTGTGATCGAAACCTTGGGGGTGGTAATCGTGACCTTCTGCCCCAATAAGGTATACAACGTGGTGGCCGAAGTTCCCATGCTGATGTTCCCGATTTCACCCAAAGCATCAATTTCGGTTGGAGTCAAAACCACATTTCCAACGGGGCCGGGAGACTGTGGTTCGTCATCCACAGTAAGCGCGCCGCTGAGCAACGCATCTATTTCAGCCTGTGATAACATGTCGCCCATCTAATCATCCTCCCTTGTGATAACCTGTGTGATCTTCACCGCTGTTTTCTTATTCTTTACACCAGGTTTCGCGTTGAATTTATGTAAATCTCCGACCATCACTTCCATTTCGCCATCCACCGATGTTCTTAAAGACAGGACATCTCCTGTCTGCAGCTGTAAAAAGTCGGAAACCATCAGCTCTGTCCTGCCAAGGATCGCAATGAGTGGAACCCTTGTATCTTCTACCTTTATCTGCAACGATTTCTTTGTTTCCTCGGTAGTTCCCTTTTCAATCATCGAGAACCATATTTTTGTGCTGAGCTTGGACATGACCGGTTCAACAACCATATGGGGTATGCACAGGTTCATCAGCCCCTCAACCTCCCCCACCTTGGTCTGGAAGGTTACCAGTGCTATCATTTCGGTAGGGTTCATGATCTGGGCAAACTGCGCGTTGGTTTCAATCCTGTCCAATGTGGGCCTGATTTGCGCGACATTCTCCCAGGGTTCACGCATGAATGTAAGCATCTGAGAGATGATGCGCATTAAAATAGCGATCTCTATTTCGGTAAACCCGCGGATTTTTTCAATCCCATTTCCTTTGCCGCCCAGGATTCTTTCGATCAGCGCGTAAGCAATGGCCGGCGAAAAATCGAAGATAATACTGCCTGGCAGGGGACTAAAATTAATGATTCCCAACACGGCAGGGTTGGCAATGGAATTTGTAAACTCGGAATACTGAAGAGCTTCCATGGAGATTACATCCACCTGCACCAGGGTTCGCAGATAACCCGAAAGAAAATTCGTGATAAGCCTCGCGTAATTCTCATTAATGATTTGCATGGTCCTCAAATGATCCTTTGCAAATTTGCTGGGTCTTTTGAAGTCATGCTCCTTGATCTTCTTTTCGGCGGTTTCTCTTTTGAATTCCTGGGCGTTGATCTCCCCGGTACTTAGCTGCGCCAGTAAATCATCTATTTCATTTTGGGAAAGAATGTCTCCCACGGGTTGAATTCCCCCCTTTAGTAGAATCTATTGCGGGAACATTTGCAGGGTAACCCTGTAAACGATCTTTTCCTTTTCCTGCTTGTTTGCATTGAGGATCTCATTGAAAGTGTTCAACAAATCATCCCGGGCCTTGAAGCGGGTTTCCAACTCCTTGGCCTGTGTAAGGGTCATTGCTGCGAAATAATCTCCAACCGATTCCTCCATTTCTGAGATGTAGCCATTGACCTTGGCCGTAATCTCTTCCTCCCTCTTCTTTTTAGCGCCTGCGTCACATTTAATCGTGACAGACACCATTACGATGGAGTCGGGATTCTCCTTTTCACCCTTGAGCGCAAACATTTTTTCCTTGCCTTCAAAAAGCTTGAATTCCAGCATTTCATCGTCTGCCACCACACGCTCGGTGATAGGCGCGTTTGTTGGCGGCGTAACGGTTTGAGCCTGCTGATTGGGGTTATAGGAAATGAACAGAAAAATAATCAGCACCGCCAATGCCAGCGTTAGCACCGCAATAATAGCCAATAAAATTGTATAAATGCTCTTTCCTTCCAAAAGGAACACCTCACATCCCTGTGAAATTACACAATAAGACGGTTAAATACTTTTTGTTTATATTCTATCACTTTATCAATGATCTCTTCAACCTTTTCAACAACTACATACTTTTTACCATTCGTCAGGGTTATTACGGTATCGGGTGTCGCTTCCACTGTTTCTATCCAGTCACAGTTTAAAATAAAAGTTTTTTTATTCAGCCTTGAAACCTCGATCATACCTTCACCCCTTTCACAGACCAGCTTCATCATCTACCCCCAGTGAAAAACAGAGCCGGTATAAATGAGGAGAAGAGGATGAACAAATTGAATGAAAACCGGTCCCGGTTTCTGGGAACCGGTCTTCATTCATTGAGTTTCGGGTCACTCCTGTCGGATTTTACCAGGTAAAACCCTGGATAAAACAAAATTAACGTTTCATGTTGGTAAGCTCCTGGAGGATTTCATCCGCTGTGGTCATAATGCGGCTGTTCGCCTGGAAGCCTCTTTGGGTAACGATCATTTCGGTAAACTGCTGAGCCAGGTCTACATTGGACATTTCCAGCGTACCGGGGTTCAAGCTGCCCGCACCTTCGGTTCCGGGCTTTAATGCCCTTGAAAAATCACCCGAATTGGATGTTGGCAGGAACAGATTGCTTCCTGCCTTTTGCAGCCCGGCCGCGTTGTCAAAAACGGCTAACGCAACCAAACCGAGGGGTTGCTGGCGGCCATTGCTGTAAACACCGGTAAGAACGCCGTCGCTGCCAATACTAAAAGATGTAAGGGTTCCCGGTGCGTATCCATCCACCTGAGTGGGCTTTACCGAGCTGTCGTCGGCATACATGGACAGTTTTTCAAAGTTCAGCTCAAAAGTGAAAGGTGAGGCACCTACTTCGGCATTTGGCGTTAACGTAATCATCGGTTCTACATTATAATTGGCTGGATCATTCGACATAATCTTACCTTCACTGTTAAACTGGATAAACCCTGTTGCGTTGGTTGGAGTGGCGGTGTTGCTGCCATCAACCGAATAGAACCAGGTTGTGGTGGTCACAGCAGGTGTCCCGGTAGTTTCGGTAAAATTCTTCCAGAAATTAACATTTAACTTATACTCATTTCCCAACGCATCAAACACGGTTAGCGGTACGATAAAATGAGGATCCTCGTTTGCGTTGCCGTTGTCGGGGATGCCGTCAGACCCGGCTGCACCCGCAGCATTCACTGTGTCGGGAATGGTTTGCGCGGCACCTCCGTTGATCGAATTGCCGGTAAATCCACCAACAGGTGCTTTAGTGGCATCCAGGTTTCCAGCCAGTACCGCCTGGGTTGTGGATTGAGCGGCGATGATTCGTTTGTTCAGATTGTATTCATCCTCAAACATGTTTAATGGTTTGATCTCTTCCTGTGTATCAAAAATATAGTTTCCATCATTGTCCACGTCATACTTCTGCCATCCAAGCAGGTTCATACCCTGTGATGTCACAAGGTTTCCCAGCTTGTCTATGGAAAAGTTGCCGGCTCGTGTAAAATGCGGTGTTCCTTCTCTGCCGGCCCGGACAATAAAAAACCCTTCTCCTTCAACGGATAAATCGGTGGGGCTGTCGGTACGCTGCAGGCTTCCGCGACCCATCAGCGTATCAACTGAACTAACATTCAGCCCCAACCCAATCTGCAATGGATTGGTACCGCCCTTTCCAGTACTCGGGTCTGGTGAACCAGCCCCAGCCATGGTCTGGGCAAAAATTTCCGCAAATGTGGTTCGGCTGGCTTTGTAGCCAATGGTATTCACGTTTGCGATATTATTACCGATTACGTCCATCCTTGTCTGATGTGATTTCAAGCCTGAAACGCTTGAAAACATAGATCTCATCATAGTAATACCCTCCCTGGGTTTACCGTTTCTTCAGTCAGTCCGAAACGGCCAGCCTCCCGTCGGGTCCGGCTGTATCAACCCTTAATCAATATATCGGTAGTTCCTTTTTGAAAACTTAACCATAC
>JAAYJG010000031.1 GCA_012523055.1 Ruminiclostridium sp.
AAATTATCGTTTTTAGCGTTTATATTTATTTTCCCGTTTTTTAAAGAGGCCCACGAGAATCCTCTACCCGCTACTCCGGTTTCAACA
Organism: Ruminiclostridium sp.; assembly: GCA_012523055.1. Lineage (GTDB taxonomy): Bacteria > Bacillota > Clostridia > DSM-8532 > DSM-8532 > JAAYJG01. Next base: position 88 of record JAAYJG010000031.1, read on the forward strand.
ATCCCGTCGAAACCATTACGCCCCCATATTCAATTATCAACTTTCAAGCTTTGTAAACAATATATATTATATCACATTTTCAGCAAATAAAACAGTGCTGCTTTTTCCTGCAAATCCATCTCCGGTAATTACCGCTCCTGCTTTCATATTCCAGGGCAGGCATGGGCAATTTATCACCCTGAAGATCGTGAAAAAACCATAACTCTTACTGGTTAAATTCCTTCATTCGGCGATCTATTTCCCTTTTTGCATCACGGTCTGCAATGTCCTGCCGCTTATCAAACAGTTTCTTGCCTTTTGCAACAGCCAGCTCAATCTTCACCCTGCCGTTTTTAAAATATACCTGCAAGGGAACCAGTGTTTACCCCTTTTGCTGCGTGTAGCCGATCAACTTATTGATTTCATACCGATGCAGCAGCAACCTGCGATCCCTTAACGGATCCCGGTTATAGATGTTGCCCTGTTCATACGGGCTGACCTGCATCCCGCTGATAAAGACCTCGTTGCCCTTGATATAGGCATAGCTTTCGCGCAGGTTCACCTTGCCCAGGCGAATTGATTTCACCTCGGTTCCGGTTAATTCAATACCGGCTTCGTAGGTTTCCTCAATAAAATAATCGTGTCTTGCTGTTTTATTCTGCGCAACAGTTTTAATTGCTTCCTTCGCCATTTTACCGCTTTCCAATCCGGCACCCGGTGTTCTATTCGTTCTGTGCCACCTTGCAGGCCGGATTTATATTATATAACGAATGGCCGAGAATTTCAAGAAGCAGACTCTGCCATTTTCACTGAAGTATTTCCCTTTGTATTGACAAATATAAAGCTTTATGACAGAATTATGTTATGATAAGTGTAAGGAGACGACAATATATGGAACGTAAAATTGTAGATGAACTTATAAGGTGGAGGAAATCATCAAACAGGATGCCTCTTATCATACATGGCGCAAGACAGGTTGGAAAGACATATACGGCGTTATCTTTTGGCAAGGAATTTTATAAAAACACAGCATACTTTAATTTGGAAGACACTACTGAGGTATCGAATATATTTGAAAGAGATTTAAACCCGGAACGGATCATAAGAGAGTTATCTGCAAAATCGGGGCAAAGCATTTTAAAAGAGGATACTCTCATCATTCTTGATGAAATACAAGCCTGTGAGAGAGCACTGACATCGTTGAAATACTTCTGTGAAAATGCTCCTGACTACCATGTCATTGCAGCAGGAAGCCTCTTGGGGGTGGCGATTAACAGGGAAAAGTACTCCTTCCCCGTCGGAAAAGTAAGCATACTAGCCCTTTATCCTTTGGACTTTGAAGAATATTTATGGGCATTGGATAAGCAAGGTATCGCTGAATTGATCCGCAATTCATTTAATAGGAACGAGTCATTATCTCTTCACGAAACAGCCATCGACTTGTACAAATCATATATTTTAACCGGTGGGATGCCGCAAGCTGTGCTGGAATACTTGAGAGAAAAAGACTATAATTTTGTGATGGCTGCTCAAAAAAATATTAATGATGCCTATATAGCCGATATGGCCAAGTACGCAACCCCAAATGAGACTACAAAAATCATGGCTGCTTTCAACAGCGTTCCCGCTCAACTTGCAAAGGACAACCGGAAGTTTCAATACAAAATAATAAAAACGGGAGCCAGAGCTTATGAATACGAAACACCTCTGGATTGGCTAAAGGCATCAGGTGTGATTATCAAATGTCATAAGGTAACGGAAGGCAAACTGCCTCTTTCCGCCTTTTCATCCAATGACTTTTTTAAGGTTTATATGGGGGATACCGGCTTGCTTTGCTCAAAGTTTGGCATTCCATCCAATGCCATTCTTTCAGATATTCCGCTCTTCAATAGTTTTAAAGGCGCACTTGCTGAAAATTATGTAGCATCTGCTCTGACCACGAATGGTTATACACCTTATTATTGGGAGTCGCAGGGAAAAGCCGAAGTTGATTTTCTTATCCAGGATAACGAGGGGAATATCATACCCATTGAGGTTAAGTCTTCTGATAATGTACGTTCAAAGAGCTTGAACCAATATGTTGCCAAGTATAACCCTAAATACTCTGTCAGAATTTCAGCAAAGAACTTTGGGTTTGAGAATGGAATCAAATCAGTTCCATTGTACGCTGTTTTTTGTATTTAAGTTACAGTGTGAAACACGGGTTTGCTATTGAAGGTGCATATAAAGGCATCTGTTTTGGCAATATGTGCGATACAGGTTGTTATTGGAGTAAGCCAGCGCCCATACACCTTCTTTACACAAGATCATTCATGTAACACAGATGGGGCGGAGTCTTGATGCATCGGTTCTTTCCGAACTGTGCATCTGTATCCGCCCCATGCTTTTGATCATTAGGCCGGGGGTTTGAGCCCTTGCCTCTTCATATTCGTTTAGTCAGGGAAACCAACCACTGTGGCCATTCTCAAGCTCGATTTACAGTGAACCTCCCGCTGTAGTTCATTGAGCCAAGGTATCTGGATCCCACCCTTTGGTTTGGGGCCCCGCCCTCTGGTGCCCCGCCCTATGGTGCTGTGACGGTTATTTCCATAGGTGAAAGAACTGCTTCGAAATCGGGGTTGTAATAGTCGTAGACCGTTACACTTCCGGTGAGCACTTTCACCGGATAACCAGCCCAATAACCAAGTCTCAGCGTCCTATACTCCTGGGGTTGTACCCGACGGATATAGATCTCAATCAGGTCATAGCCAATGCTGTATTCACTGATGATGCCTTCGGCCTTCAGGCTTTCAAGGAAGGTATCGTTTACCATGAAGCCCTGCGGAATTTGAAGCAGAACCATCATGTTTTCCACCATCTCATCGCGGCGGTTGGTAATACGAATTTCCTGGGTTACCTCATCATTTACGCTGAAAGCTTTGTCCATCACCATCTCAATTTCAAAGTTATCCCCGGACTGAACCGAATCATATGGAACATAATATTCCTTAATGATCTCATAATTGAAGCTTCCCTCGGTGGTTTGAATCCGGACAGTATTTTCCTTACCCGCTCCCTTAAAGTCGCTGATATAATACGAAAGAGAATCAGCATTAATCTCAATCTTTTCCTCACGGTCATTGACCTTCAATGTAATGGTTCCTTCCTTCATCGTCGCCGCTTCGGTGGCTGCAACCAAGGCTTTCAGTGAAAGGATTGTCGCTTGTGTGTTTCCAAAGGTACCGTAGGTGTCCCGCTGTGCAATAATATAGCTTAACATGCGGCTGTTCACCGTTTGGTGTGCCTTTGCCCGGGTGAAAGCAGTAGAGGTCAGAGCTGTTGCCTGAAGATCCTGAATATGTCCGCAAGCCCCGTAATAATCGATGGTTGTGCTCTTGATGTATGCTTTATCCTGTTCTGAAACCACCATTGACGCCAGCCGATCCAGAAGGCCTTTCGCATCCTTGTCTTTTGTGTTCACCAGAATATTGGCAATAAGGGACAGTGTATAACCATCCTGAACATCTCCCATTTTTTCTTTCAGATAGGAAATGGTTTTCTCAAGCCTTGGATCATCCCCGCATGCCTCCGACAATGCCCAACCGATATAAGCGTTCAAAGCAAGCCTGTCGGAAGTGTCTGCCGCGCCATAATGATGCTCCTGGAACTGGAAGGTGCCGTCACTGTTTTGCTGCGTAAAGAGGTATTCCTTCATCCTTTCCAGCAGGCCCTGATCCACATCGTATACCTTGCTGAGATCGGTAAATTCCATCAACCCGTACGCGGTGAGAATATTCTCTGCAGGCGGATCACCATACAGTGAAAACGCACCATTCATCCCTCTGACCTCATAGGTAAGGATCTTTTGAAAACCCTTTTCGATATATTCATATGCTCTCTGTTCTATTTCAGGGTTCGACAGCTTGTTGTCCTTCAGGTATTTCAGAACCAAAATATTGGGATAAAGGCTGGACGATATCTGCTCGAAGCAGCCATCCGGGAAGCGCAGCATGCCTTCAAGCCCTTCCACAACCTGGCTCATGGAGGATGGGAACAGCTTAACCCGGATGTTCCTGGCATCTTCAATATCGGGTGTAAGGAAAAATACCTGGTTCATGCTCTCCTTTTCTACCAACCCGGCTGCGGCGATTTCCTGTCTCAATAGCCCTGCGGGATAAACCCTGATCTCTTTTTCCACGGCATCGGCCATGACCTGCCCGGCGACATCCACGCGAAGCTTTTGTGTACCGGCGGTTTTAACCTTGATTGGAATATAAACAAGCTTGCGCTCTTCAGCAGCTAATTCCATTTCCATGGTATAGTTTCCGTCCGTCAGCTCAAACCAGTCGCCTTTTTGAACCTGCAGCCTTACTGTTTGAGGCTTTTTCAGGTAGTTTGAAATGGTCACCGGTATGCCGGCTTCATCCCCCACCGCAAGGTTCCATGGCGCGTCGAAGTCTACAAAGAATTCCTGGAAAACCTGGATGCTACCAGAGCCCGAGCCAATGTGGCCTTCCATAGAATTAGCCACAGCCTGTAAACTCCAGTTTGTGATATTATCAGCCAGAGGCACTGTAATGGAAGCGTTGCCATCCTTTGCTTCAAGCTGTGGATGGAATACCATAACCTCCATGAACCTTCTTCTGACTTTTTCTACTGCGGCAAACTCATTTGCTGCCTGTTCAGGGGCCGGGGTCATTGAATCGTTAAATGAATCGGAAGGTACGGCGGCTGTAGGAGGAATCGCGCCAGTTGTGGCATTTTCACTCTTCATCATTCCATCAAAAATTCTGTCGCCCCCGAACAAACCGTCAACACTGGGAGCATTTTGTGTAGATTGTTCATAATGTGGTGCCGCCGAGCAGCCCATAATTAACACAAAAATAATTACAATCAGAATAAAATAAACGGGTATCAACACAAATCGCAAATTCTTATCGGCCTTAAAAGCTTTACGCAGCGCAAGAATAATCCCAATATAGCACGCCAGGAATATCAGCATGACGATAAGGACGATCACGGTTTCGTAATGGTAATGATGCCGCCAGGATATTTCACTGGCTACATACGCCGATAGCAGAAAGATCGGGATATATCCCAAGAAATAAAGCACACCGGCTCGGAATTTTTTGAAGATCACACACAATAAAATGATGATTAGCAGAATGCCCCCGATCGACCATAAAATAAAAGCTTCGGTAATGGAAGACCTTCTTTCGTAACTATTATACGAACGCTCGAGTAACTGGGGCTTAAGCCCGCTTTCGTTCAGCATCAGCGAAGTAAGCACCGCGTCGGAGGAATTGTTCAGGATAGCTTGGTATAGTTCATCCGCATCAATTTCCCTTTCTTCTTCGATTTGGCTAAGCGCAAGCTTGATATTATCGAGCGTGATATCATTGTCGGCAAGTGATAAGAGGGCTTCATCCGCAATCGTTAAAAGGATGGCACTGTTGATAGCGTTGCCATTTTCGTCTGTTGCCTGGAAGCTTAAAGAGATATCTTCCCCAGGCTTGTATACTTTGTCCTCCTTGGATATTTTCAGGTTAAGGCTTTTATCCGGCCTGATAAACACCGAACGTGAGGAGGACAATCCTTGAATGACTGAGGATCTGTTTGGTTCCTCAAATCCATATACCAGATCGATCATGCCATAGGTTCCCGCAGGCAGTACCAGATCGGTTTTATCGCTTTCAGTCTTCAGGGAGGTTATGATCTGTCCATTTTTCACGGCGTAAACCCACACAGGAGCCTCTCTGTGCCGTACGATTGACAGCGGTATTGTGTCATTTTCCTGATAAACAGGTTTATCGGGGCGGACAATCACATCTGCCCAGTTTTCGCTGACAGGAATCTCGAAGGTGTATATTTCGTCGTATTCCAGGGCATTCACATGAAGCTGTAACCTGTCGCCCATGGGCGGCTGGGCAAAAAAGCTGGCCATCCCGTTTTCATCGGTGGCAAGCTCAAGGTTCGCATCACCAAAAACCTTCAGGTACGTCTTCAGCGGGCTGCCATCGGGCTTTGAGACAAATACAAAGATTTCATTTTGTACTCCGGGGAGCGCCGTGCTGCCTTCCGCTTTCAAAGATACCTTCAGGCTCTTGTCGCTAAAGAACACACTCGTGTTTCCGCTTTCCCTGTTATTGGAAGAGTCAGTCACTTCAGCGACGATATCATATTGTCCTTCTTCTGTTATTTTGTATGTAAAATCACATTCTCCCTGTTCATTTAATGTTAGCCCGGTGGGCTGATTTTGGCCGAATTGAATTTCAACCGCAGCATTTTTCACAGGCTGACCAAAGAAATATTCGGCTGTGATCTTGCCCTTCAACTCTTCGCCGATTCTGTATTCATCTTTGTCGGTTGTGATGGTCACTTCAAATTTTGGCAGCTTGTAGGGCTTTACTTCAAATTCACGCTGATACGTTTTGCTGCCCGACTGTACCTTCATCATATACATGCCGCTGTTCACACGATCTGCCAGCGTGAAACTGCCACTGACAATGCCAAATTCCGATGTTTTCATCGTTTTTTTATACACCTGGTTTTCCCTGCCGTCAAGAATGACAACCTCCACATCATTGCTGACGGGCTTGTCATCGATCAGGTCTGTGACCAGAACCCTGTATTGAATTGTATCTCCGGGTTTATACAGTGCTTTGTCCATGGTGATGGTGGCATGGCCGGAGGATTGCTCGGAGTATATGTTCACCTTTTGACGGATGACATCTTTTCCTCCCTTTGATTTCGCTGTGATTTCCAGATAGTATTCGCCATCGGCAACCTTTGGTATTTCAAAATTGACAACGGCTCGCCCACTAATATCTGTTTTACCATTGAAAAATTCGGTGATGGATTTCTGTTTGCTGTTTAAAAGCTTGACCTTCAGGTTGGCTTCCAGCGGTTGCCCATGTTCCTGATCGACATGGACTTCGCAGATTGCGTTAAGGCCTGAATAATAGGTGCCTTGAGAAGATACGTTGATAATTTGGTGCGAAACGGAAAGCAGACTCACCAGATAATAAATTAGCACCAATCCAAGACCAATGGTAATCGCAATCGTCACTTTTTTTAAGACTTCTCTGGCTTTTTCCATTTGATTGACCTCCTTCTTTGTTGCGGAATAAAGGCGAAATGATTGTTCATCAATCCTTCAGCTTCCGTCTTGTTGTAATCAAGGTTTCTCTTTATGAATAATAGATGTTGTATTACTATTATGACTTAAATTTTACTGTAATGTTCCACTAATTACTAGATTACCATCGGATTATGTCAAGTTTTGAGGGACATGCTATGGAATGACTGTAATAGTGCCTTCCTTCATCGTGGCCGCTTCAGTGACTGCAACCATAGCTTTCATAAAGAGTATTGTCGCTTGCTCGTTTCCAAAGGTACCATTCGTGTCTCTTTGTGAAACAATATGGTTAAGCAAATGGTTGTTCAATGCGTAATAAACAGTCGAGTCCTGTCTGTCGATGTATTAGTCCAACCTTGGGTTTGTGACAAAGATCCTCTATTTTTGTAGTAGTTGTTGCATTATTGTAACTCTAATTATATAGGAAAACCCCACAGTTCACCAGACACACTTACATTCGGGTTGATTTTCTGAATGTTTTCAAATAGAATTGTACTAACCAATGTCTGGCGGAACACAGGAGGGTAACGGTTTGAGCATAATAAGAAAGGTTTATCTGATCGGTCTTGGGGCTATCGGCGGTATGATCGCATGCCGGTTACAGGAACGTGGTCATTGTGATCTGAAAGTAATCGTGGATCCCCAAAGGCGGTCTAAATATATGGAACAAGGTGTTACCGTAAACGACAAGGCCTGTTATTTCGATTATCTTTCTCCGGAAGAAGTGGATGAAGCAGCAGATCTTATCATCCTTGCCGTAAAAAATCACCACCTGGATGCTGCCATCAGGCAAATTCGTCCGTTTGTTGGTCAGAGCACCCATCTTCTTTCCCTGTTGAACGGGATTGACAGTGAAATGGTTCTTGGACGGGAGTTCGGAATGGAAAAGCTGCTTTACAGCTTTATCGTTGCTACCGATGCCGTCCGTATCAGAACGGGCATACAATATTCCAACATCGGAAAAATTGTCTTTGGCGAAAAAGGCATATCCACCCCCTCAGCCAGGGTTGAATTGATTCGAAACCTATTTGAGAGCGCAGGTATTCCCTGTGAAATCCCAAAGGACATTATGCGGGAGTTATGGTGGAAATTCATGATGAACGTTGGGGTGAACCAAACCTCAGCGATTCTGAGAGCCCCCTACGGGGTATATGCCCGTTCACAAACCGCTCGTGACCTGATGCGCGATGCCTGCCTGGAGGTGGTTCAAGTTGCACAGAAGGTTGGAATTGCTTTGGTCGAAGCCGATATTGAAACATGCTATACGATTCTGGCAAACCTATCACCCGATAAAAAAACATCCATGCTGCAGGATGTGGAGGCCCGCCGCAAAACCGAAGTGGAGGCGTTTTCCGGAACCATCATACGGCTCGGGCAGGAGTATGGCGTTCAAACCCCGGTGAATCAAGTGTTGAACCAAATGATCAGGGTTATCGAAGAAAATTATTAAAATGCGCCTGTTGACCTTTGAACAGTCCTCCACGGCTCAGTTATCGCCAAACGACACGAAACCCTGGCGGGTTTCACAGGAGTAACGCGGACTCACGACTGACGGATTAATTTGAAAAAACAGTTGACTATGGGCTTTTCCCTTGTTATAATAATCAATGTCGCTTGAAAGTCATCCTTTGTTTCAGCAAACACAGACGGGGGATTTTTCAGCGGATAAGCAGTTTTTTACAGTTTCATATGCACCATTAGCTCAGTTGGTAGAGCACCTGACTCTTAATCAGGGTGTCCAGGGTTCGAGCCCCTGATGGTGTACCAAGGGAATACCAAGGGTTTCAAGAATTTTGCCCCTGGTATTTTTTTATGCTTTATTACAGGTTTGACTACTATTTGACTACTGGTAAGAAAAAAAACAGGTTTTTAAGCCTGTTTTTCTGTCTGGATGTTCTTCTTTTTGATTAGTCTATTTTCAAGTTTTTCAGCTGCTTCCTGGTCCGGTCTTCGGAGAGCATGAGCATAAATTTTCATTGTTATAGTTGGTGATGCATGCCCTAATCTTCGTCCAACGGTCACTATATCTACGTCCTGTGCTATCAGTAAGCTTGCGTTGGTATGGCGATTATGGGGAGCTCCCCATAAAAGACACACAAACGCAAGCTTATTGATTGCGGAGCGGGTTGATATAGCCACTGTGGGGAAACGCCTCGGGCATGCTTCGCCCACAACGACAATGAGAATATATGCCCATGCTCTTCAGAGGCCGGACAGGGAAGCTGTTGAGAAACTTGAAAACAGGTTCGGAAGAAACAAGAAAACTCCATCAGGAAAAAAAGCATAATAAATTACAATAGGTTACCGCTTTTATGTGTTTGGAAATGATTCAAAGGACGATATATATAGTGTAAAAACAAAAAACGCGCAATAAATAATTGAAATATGCATATATTATTAAGTACCCTCGTAAATAGGGAGATTGGCATTGGCATATTGCATGTTTAAAGAAATCGTGTTACAATTAGTGCATTCCGGTGGATACTTCATTGTATTCGAAAGGAAGGTGGTATTATGGCAACTAAAAGCATTCTAAAAGACATCAACATTAATGAGAAGCATATGGGGTGTAATTTTATATCTGCTCTCGAAAATGCAGAAGATAAATCTTGTAAAGAAGTTGTATTAAGCAAAACCTATAACACGATTAGGAGAGAACAAATAAAGTCTCTATTTGGGATCCACCATGGAGAGTAATCACACCATAAAAGGTTATGCTATTGTAAACTTAGATGATATGATTATGGAACTCGGGGAGGATATGGTAAAACATATTCTCCTTAGCTTTTATTGCCCCTTAAGTAAAGATGTTGAAATTTTTTTACACACAAAAGCAATTGAATTTTCAAAGCACTCGATAGCTAAAACCCATTTGATATTTTGTTCATACAAATCTAAAATGGAGCTTATTGCATATTTTTCTTTGGCGAATAAATCTATTCACCTTGGTCCTGAAGCATTAAGCAAAAACTTAAGGAAAAAAATAGTTAAGTTTGGAAGATATAATTCAAGTATAAAGAAGTACATAGTAACGGCCCCTTTAATCGGACAATTAGGTAAAAATTTTAATTTTAAAGAACAAAAATTAATAACAGGAGATGAATTACTAAAAATAGCTTGTGATAAAATACAGGAAATGCAATCAATAGTCGGTGGTCGCATTGTTTATCTTGAATGTGAGGACAAGCCATTTCTAAAACAGTTTTACTCTGAAAATGGATTCGTTGAGTTCGGAAAAAGAAAACTTGACAGAGATGAAACAGATATATCGGGAGAATATCTTATCCAAATGCTAAAGTATCTTCATAAAACATAAAAAATGCATAGTCTCCTTGGGGACTATCGAGGCTAAAAGTCTCCAAAAAACACTATATGTTAATAAATGTTAAAAGCCCGTAACGCACTATTACCATAGGTTGCAAGAAATTAGCAAAGGATACTAAAAATATTAATCCTGACTCTTAATCAGGGTGTCCAGGGTTCGAGCCCCTGATGGTGTACCACTGGAAAATCAAGGGTTATAAAGTTTGCCCTTGATTTTTTTTGCCTAAAAAGTCAATTGGCAACACACCCGTAACACATCGGATATAAAGGACTCATCTATTAGTGGTCCGCTCCCTCTCATTTGAATTTATTTTATCTGCCCTCGTATAAATTCCCAATCAAAATAGAAAACTATCGATATAACGAGTCCGACATCCCCCACCTCTTCGCAAATTTTTAACCCTTAGGGTTGATAAACGCCTGGTGGCGGGTACTGATTACCTTAATCAGGCGGCGAGCAACTTTATCCTGAAAGGTTTACTCGAAATGATAACAATAAAAAAAAAGGAGACAAGAAGAAAAAAGCAAAGATTCGCCAGTTAAGGCCAAACTGTTAGGCAATAAACTGGATGAAAATGTTGCAATCATAAAAAATGAATTAGGCAATTCCAGTGACCTTTCAATCAATATTTCTGTTTTGGATGCCAACGGGCTGCAGTACGCTATTCTTTACATTGATAATCTTATTGATAATGAACGTATTGACAGCTTATCTATTGAACTGTCAAAAATGTTTAAAGCTAAAGATGCCTTAAAAACCTCAATACCAAAAGATAGTTTTACTATTCTCTTGAACTTTCTATCCGGTTTCAGGCAAACAGAAGAAGGTTGCGAATTTGATACTTTAATTCAAGATTTGTTGTCAGGGAATACTATTTTTTTCTGGATGGATACGATAAATTTCTATCCATTAATACATTTATGCCGAAAGGCAGAGTCATTACAGAACCTACAACACAAAATGTAATAAGAGGCTCGAAAGAAGCCTTTACTGAAAACATAAAAGAAAATATTTCACTTGTCAGGAAGAGAATTAAAGATAAAGCTTTAAGGGTTGAGAGTTTATCTATAGGAACTATAACGAATACACAAATTGCATTGATGTATATTGATAAGGTTGCCAAAGAAGAAATCGTTGATGAAATCAAAAGGCGGCTTAACAAGATCAAGATTGATGGGATACTGGAAAGCGGTAATATTGAGGAACTGATTAAAGACGACAGATATTCGATATTCCCGGAGTTTTTAAGCTCCGAAAAACCTGATTCGGTGGCTGCCGCACTTTTGGAAGGCAAATTTGCCATTTTTACCGACGGAACTGGATATGTTCTGACTGCTCCAGCCATGTTTATTGAGTTTCTTCAGGCAAGTGAGGATTATTATCACCAGTATATGGTCTCCTCAGTTATCCGCCTAATCCGTTATTTAGCTTTATTACTTACCCTTTTCATACCGGCAGCCTATGTAGCGTTAGTTACATTTCATCAGGAAATGATTCCGGCACCGCTACTAATAAGCTTAGCGGCACAACGTGAAGGCGTACCCTTCCCAGCCTTATTTGAAGCTATTCTCATGGAAGTTATATTTGAGATTTTAAGAGAGGCAGGAATAAGATTGCCTCGGGTTATAGGCCCGGCTATTTCCATCGTCGGCGCCCTTGTATTGGGGCAGGCTGCGGTAGAGGCAGGGATAGTATCCGCTGTTATGGTTATAGTAGTATCCATTACTGCCATTTCAAGCTTTGCAATTCCCAATTACTCTATGGCTAATGCAGTAAGATTGATTCGGTTCGCTTTTATGTTTTTGGCAGGGATATTTGGGCTTTATGGCGTCTTCATGGGATTAATCGCATTAATCCTTCATTTATGCAAGTTAAAAACAATTGGCATTCCGTACATGGCACCTATCGCACCCAAGACAAAATATGCAATGAAAGATACCATACTCAGATATCCAATATGGATAAAATTTAAGAAGGCCGGTCAGCAAAAAAGGGAATGAAAGGTTAAAAGTATGAGTGAAGTCATCATATCCAAGCGTCAGTCAATGACGATTACCTTAGGTTTTATAGTTGGTACTGCCCCACTTTTCGTTCCAACCCGTGTTGCAGCTTTAGCCGGGCCGGATGGCTGGCTGTCTGTGATTATTGCAGTTATCATAGGACTGCTGGTTGTTTGGATAGATACTCATTTGGGTGGCTTATACCCAGAAAAAACACTGGTTGAAACTATCGTGCTGCTGCTTGGAAAATGGGTTGGAGGGTTCATAGCTGTTTGCTTAATCTTTACAGCCCTTCATACCGGTACTCAGGTCATATGGTATTTGGGAGATTTTTTTACAACAGTATTTATGCCCGATTTTCCCCCTTCTTCTGTTAATGCTTTATTCATCGTTATTATAGCTGTTGCTCTCTTGTATGGTCTGGAAGCATTTTCAAGAGCCGATGAGATATTTTATCTTTTTGTTTTTCCACTTTTCATTTTTGCCATGCTCATGCTTTTTCCCAATATAAAGGGAGACAATCTGTTACCGGTACTTGAAAATGGAATAGTTCCTGTCTTAAAAGGTACGGTTCCATTTCTGAATTCTTTAATTTTACCAATTATTTTTTTAAATGACTATGACTTTTAATCAGTAATCTCTTGTATAACGAACTCATGTTTGGTATAATTTATATGAAAACATACGTTCGGGAGGTTGTTGATTATGGCTAAACAAGAAGCAATAAGCTTCAT
>JAAYJG010000268.1 GCA_012523055.1 Ruminiclostridium sp.
CATTTAATCTTCAGTATCGTTTTCTTCCATCATTTTTTTAAGGTTTTCGTACACCTGCGGAAGAAGGCCCTGCTGGTTCAGCAAATGTAAGCCTTTTGCTGCTCCAGACTTCAGCTTAGAGTGAGAAACCGATGAATTATCAGGCGATGGAGGATTGCACATATTTATCCGATAATCCACGATACACTCGTTGGGCATGTCTTCTGCACCTGCAATCCAAGGATCAACATAAAGAATATAGACGGGATGAACAGCATCACTTGCTTCAAATGACGGTAAAGAGCAGTGCCATACAAGCCCTTTATCATAGGAAAGAATAATGTGCTCAGGATTCCCCGCCGGAACATTTGTTACATCAATCATGGTGCCTGTACGCTTCCAGGTGAGGTTTTTACTTTTGAAAAATGAAAAAACCGGGATGTAATCACCTGCTTTAACAAAAATGGAAAACTTTCCCTCCAAGAATTCGGCGTACCGCTTATCGCTCATACTTAAATCATTACAGGGGTGACCGGATAAATAGGAAGAGTGCACCATGTCAGCAGTTGGGATCACCACGCTGTCGTGTGGAGTATACGTGACTCCGCTCATTCCATTAAAAAGATCTCGAGCGAGCAAGGGAAAATGGTAATCTTTATTTACAGACTCCAAATATTCATCAAGATCCACCAGGCTTTTAAGTGGATTGATATGTGACCAAAGAACTGCGTTTTTATGCGGATAACAGGTCACATAAATTGATTTGGGGCTGTCGCTGAATGTGTCAGACAGGTCAACGGGTATACCTGTCGCCGCCCATACGCAATCATGCTTTGTCAGGATATACATCAAAGTTGGCATTGCAGCAATTGAGGCCCGCAAAGCAAGCCGGCCGCGTAGAAAATCATCGATTATGCTTTTGGGCAGATCAACTTGAACGTAGGCGCTGAAAAAGTACATAGGCAAAAGCAGAGCATCTTCTGAGGGTATGGCTGTCTGTACCGGTCGATACGTGTAGGTCGGTGGCGGTGCATTAATGGACATAAGCTAAACCTCCTGTAGCAATTTCGTGGTCCATTTGTACATTAACATATTAAAACAAAATGTACAAGCAATACCAGAAAAACATTTTTAGAATGATGCACGGGTTTTTTTGACACAAATTTGAAGATATGTGATAATACCCCTCGAATTGATACAGTTAACATTTGAATCGAAATAGAGATCAGGTGCGGAGAGGTGGCAAGGATGCACATTGGAACGTTAATCAGGGATAAGAGATTGAGCCTGGGTTTAACATTGGAACAAGTGGCGCAGGGAACTGGTGTTGTCAAAGCAACTGTGCTTCGATGGGAAAACGGCTTAACTAAAAATATAGGTCCTCATAAAATTGCCAAACTCTCAGAAGTCTTAGACATTCAACCAGAATTACTACATCGACTGAATGAATCCGAGGCCAGGAAATCACAGCCTGTCCCCGCTTTTGATGATGATATCCATGAGCTGAACAGCACCGAAATCAGCGATGATTCCATGGCACCTGTGTTGCTGCCCGGTGACATTGTTTGGTTTGCCCCCTTAACAGAAGCGGTTGGACAAGGAGATTTGGTAGCTGTGCGCTTGGGCGCAGATATTTTGGTACGTTATGCCTACCCCCAAGAGGAGGGCTACCTATTAACTGCCGCGAATCCACAAAGTCATCCGATACAGTTAATACAGGGATCCGGTAAGGCGCTGATTGTTGGCATAGCAGTGCAGGCCAAGTTCGAGATTGTTGGAAAAATCATTTACTATCAGCGTCGAATCGGCTGATTTTTCGCTGCATTGCTTGTACCCAGGACAAGTCTTGTGCTTAGAGATTTTTCCTGAATAGATATTCCAGGATGCGGTACTCCTCCAGGGTAAACTTGGAGGGTTCATTGAATTTGGCATACATGGTGGTTCTGGAAATCCCCAGACAAGCCCCCAGAGCCTTCATGCTGGCTTCCTTCATTGTGAGGTAGCGGGCTATTTCACCACGAATTCTGCGATCCTCGTCCTTCCAAACTTTTTTAGCAGCTTGATACTCTTGCCGGTGCATCATCTTCTTTGCCTCCTCTATCAATGGTATGTTTGGCTTGATGCCTACCAATAGAATGGCTGTTTTCAAAATGATGACAGAGCTGTTTTATTGTTTTTTTTCAATAGAGTGAAGGAAAGTTAAAAATAACGATTGCCTTCTTTCGAAACGATAATTTAAAGTCATAAAATCAATCTCAGACAAGGGCGATTCACAGCTCTTCCTCACCCGTCACACCACCAAAGTGGTATCAATGATCACGCACCTTCAACTGCCCAATCCCCTCCACCACCTCGTCGCTGAACATTCGCCACAGGATCAGGGCAGGGAACACGAACACAACACAAGCGGCGAACAGGTGGTTCAGATTGTTTCCGGTCATCAAAGCCAGGGATAGGGACAGGGGATAGTTGGTTGGATCGGTCAGGTAGATGAGGGGTTGCTCCACCATGTTCCAGACCTCGGCGAAGGACAACACCACCACCGTCAGGATGCCGGTGCGGCAGGCTGGCAGGATGGCGTGGCGCAATACGTCTGTCA
>JAAYJG010000269.1 GCA_012523055.1 Ruminiclostridium sp.
AGGATACATAGGCCGCTGCCTGGTTACCGTCCATGGTCTTCATTTTCTTGTTGGACATCAATATTCCCTCCTATGTTTAATGAATTTTGCTTCATGAAAACTGCCTGAATTAGCATATTTTCAATGGATTAATGCGCTTGTATGATTGTGATACCAATGATTTAAAAGTTTCAATTATGTACTTTGTATACACAACTAATTATATTATACACAATTATAGCCGCAAAGCAAAGCTATTATATCATATTAATGATAGCCACGTGAATAGAAAATCAGAAAATTGGATAGCCAGATTGATAAATTTTTAACCTTTTCGTTGTTTCTTCTGTAATTGCCACAAATCTTTTCCTCTAAAATCCAAATTCATGGCAAACCGGCGATCACCGGAGGGTTCAGACGAGCAAATCACATTCAGTTGAAGTCAGTAAACCAATACACTTTCGTGACGGGATAATACAGGAGGAAACGAAAAAATCAGGTTTCTTTACTGTATCCCGATGTGTTCCATCAGCTTGTCAAGGTATTGTTTTCTGGTGAAGTTATTCGGAAGGTTTGGTACCAGGCCGACCTTCGGGTAAAAATGGTGGTACAGCTGTGCTTCCAGGGCATCGGAGTTGATCTGGTTTTTCACGGCCTGCTTTCTGTAGGAATACTCGGTCAGCAAGGCTTCTTCCTTTTGTGAAAGGATAAGGCTTCTGCTTTCAACAGGGATAACCGAAGGCTGAGCCAGGCTGTTTTTCTTTTTTCTTACCTTGACAACAACTGTATTGGCTGCAATGTCACCCACCCTCATATATTTGCTGGAGAAAAAAACCGTGATGACACCAACAGCGTAAATTCCCGGCAGCATATCTCCAATGCGAATGAAGTTACGGATAAGTGCCGCTGTGACTGAGATCGGTTCCCCATTGGCCATGATAACCTTCAATCCAACAATTTTCTTCCCTGGTGTGGCCCCCTTCATAAAAACCTCGAACAGGAAGAAGTAACCAAATTGCAAAACAAAGGTCAGTAACAAGGCGATCACAATATACAGGGTATTTTCCTGAACCAGTAACAGGTTCATGGATGATTCTCCCGCGATAACAAGCAATATAATGGATATGATGCTCACAACGATTCCCTGGATTATCATGTCTATAGCAACCGCTACTCCGCGTGAACCGGAGCCTGCAAGCTCAAATTCCAGGGAAACGTTTTCCGGAGTTTGTACATAATACACGTTTCTCATCATTTCAACTCCCGTTCAGCCATTAACAGGCACAAGATGAATCTTTTCCAGAATCATTGTAACAGATATTTCTATTTGATAAAATAGATTCTATAAAAGTTGACTGTTTTTTAATGTGAAACGGTTCAATGTTGAAATTGGAGAAACAATGAACGAAGCGAATTTTATTCATACACATCAAAAAACGTGGCAGGATCTTGAGGATGTGCTGAAGCAGGTAACGGTAAAGAAAAAGCTGAGGGAAAACACTGAGCTGCTTCATCACCTTTTGTTTCTTTATCAGACTGCCTGCGGACATCTTTCCATCGCACGCACCCGTTATGGCAGCACAGGCACTACTGAGTACCTGAACAGTCTGGTGACCCGTGCCCATCAGTCCATTTATATCTCCAAGCCGAACAGCTTATCAAAAATCCTGCGGTTTTTTACCCATGGGTTCCCCGCCATGTTAAGAAAGGAAGGTTTTTTGCTGCTGCTTTCCACTGGTATCTTCATGTTCGGCTTCCTGTTCAGCTTTTTCTTTACCCTGGCTCATGAAGGTTATGCGTTGTCCTTTGTAACCCCTGATTATGTGGAAGGTGTGAAAGGGGTTGGCGAGGGGGTATCAGACATAAACTATTCGGTTGCTTCGGTGGCTATATTTACAAACAATATCCAGGTGGGTATTTTAGCTTTTGCCCTGGG
>JAAYJG010000270.1 GCA_012523055.1 Ruminiclostridium sp.
AATTCACCCGAAAGACAAACTAGGTCTTGACAATAGGCACTCCCCCTAGGATATAATAGTAACGAAAGTTATTATACATACCTAGGAGGGTATTATGACTCAAGACAAAAAACAAAAATTGACCACTGTTGCGGGGGCGCCCGTTGTAGACAACCAAAATGCTATGACGGCAGGTCCAAGGGGTCCAATGTTACTACAAGATGTATGGTTTTTGGAAAAGTTAGCACATTTCGATCGGGAAGTTATTCCAGAGCGGAGAATGCATGCCAAGGGCTCGGGAGCTTTTGGAACATTTACGGTAACTCACGATATCACAAAGTACACTAAAGCGAAGATCTTTTCGGAAATTGGTAAGCAGACTGAGATGTTTGTACGCTTTTCGACCGTAGCAGGCGAACGGGGCGCGGCCGATGCTGAGCGCGATATTCGCGGCTTTGCCATGAAGTTTTACACCGAAGAGGGCAATTGGGATCTAGCAGGCAATAATACCCCTGTATTTTTCTTGCGCGATCCTTTGAAGTTCCCTGATCTAAACCATGCCATCAAGCGCGATCCCAAGACCAATATGCGGAGTGCCAAAAACAATTGGGACTTTTGGACATCCCTGCCTGAGGCTTTGCACCAAGTAACCATCACCATGAGCGAAAGAGGAATTCCCAAGTCCTACCGACATATGCATGGCTTTGGTAGCCATACGTTTTCCATGATTAACGCAGCCAATGAACGTGTGTGGGTCAAGTTTCACCTTGTGAGCCAACAAGGTATCGAAAATTTGACAGATGAAGACGCCGAAGCCATTATCGCCAGAGATCGCGAAAGTCATCAAAGAGATTTATTTGAAAGCATTGAAAAGGGTGATTTCCCTAAGTGGACAATGTACATACAGGTCATGACAGAAGAGCAGGCTGCAAACATGCCGTATAATCCTTTTGATTTGACTAAAGTGTGGTACAAGAAGGACTTTCCCCTCATTGAAGTCGGCTACTTTGAACTGAATCGTAATCCCGGAAACTATTTTCTTGATGTGGAGCAAGCTGCCTTTAACCCAGCCAATGTGGTGCCTGGGATTGGCTTTTCGCCAGATAAAATGCTCCAAGGCCGCCTCTTTGCCTACGGCGATGCCCAGCGCTATCGCCTCGGGGTAAACCATCATCAAATCCCGGTCAATTCGCCCCAATGTCCTGCCAATAGCTATCACAGGGATGGACAGATGCGTGTTAACAACAACTTCGGTGCCACCATTGGCTATGAACCAAATAGCTATGGCCAGTGGCAAGAGCAGCCCGAGTATAAAGAGCCGCCCCTGGGTTTAGCGGGTGCAGCGGATCGCTGGAACTTCCGCGAGGACGATGATGACTACTATACACAGCCTGGTAAACTGTTCAGGCTGATGAATCCAGAGCAACAGCAAGTGCTCTTCGAGAACACAGCCCGCAACATGGGCGATGCTCCGGAGGAAATCAAGAGGCGTCACATCGGCAATTGCTACAAGGCCGACCCTGCCTATGGTAAAGGTGTGGCAGATGCTCTCGGACTTTCCCTCGATGGAGTAAAATAAACAGCAAAAGCCCTGGTAGCAGGGCTTTTTGTATGAACTGATAAATTAAGGTAGCTTTCTTTGTATTTTTATTAGGGAGGATTCTTTAAATAATTTATCGAATCATAATGATTGTTAACGGGGTGTTGGAAGGTTGGTGTAGTGATGATACTAATGATTGATGATAATCGGGAGTTTAATGAACTTATTTGTGAATTTTTTACTGAAAATGGATTCACGGTCGCATCGGCCTTAAGCGGAGAAGAGGGGTTTGCCAAAGCGAAACTCCTCAAACCCCGCCTTATTTTTTGTGACATAAAAATGCCCGGTATGGACGGTTATGAGGTGGCTCAACGTATTCGTCAAGAGGAGACACTAAAGGATGTATACTTGGTTGCTATCACAGGCAATGTAGGCGCAGATTGCGAACGGCAATCTCTAACCGCAGGTTTTGACCTCCATCTGAATAAACCCGTCAGGCTGGATGTATTCATGAAAATCCTTGAGGATTTGCCATGAATCAGACGAACACATTTGTGATCATAGGAAAGGATGGATTGTACTAAAAACATTCAATCTTGTCTGGGAACATCATACCCGCTTTCGTTTTCAGCCATCTGACACATCGTCCTTGGGCCTCACCTTAGAAGGTGGGGCTTTTGCCTGCACATGGCCTGCTTTCCTCTGGTTTCGGGGGACTTGCATTGTACAGTGAATGGCCAAAAGTAGGCACAACGAAAATCAGGAACCCCCTATCCATGGGGTTTTTTGATTCCTAAGTGGCGCAAAAACCGAAAAGGGCGTAGTAACAACGGCGTGCCGATTAGGCTTGATAAATATGGAACACCATGGTATAATATAGGTACAATGTACATACGAACAGTAAAAAGCAGGAATAAGGAATATGTTCAGCTTGCTCATAATTTTCGAGATCCAAAAACG
>JAAYJG010000271.1 GCA_012523055.1 Ruminiclostridium sp.
AATTATGTATACTGAGTTAACGTCATAATCATTTAAGTTAAAAATGATGAAGGAGCAGTGGTTTGTCCGTTGCTTTTTCTGCAGCACACTATGAAACCGTCGCAGAAAAAGGGTATCAGATAAAACCCGAGTAGCAGGTTCCCGCTTTATTCAGAGAAAGGATGTCACCGGCTGAAAGCATCCTCATAAATGTAATTTTTGCGAAGTTCGGCTCCGGAGTTGCTTTTACAGGCGTTGCCCATAAAAGCCGGTTCCCGCCGTTACAGGGTTGAGTGTACGCAGTTCATGCGTAAACATAGGTGGTACCGCGGGGTTATGCTTCGTCCTATTCAGGATGAGGCGTTTTTGTTTTCGCAGGTTTGAAGGCTGACAGGAAAGCTCAAGCTGGTAAAGCATAATCCTGTTGGCTTGAAAGGAGAGATATTTATGAGGGAACAATTGCAGAGGATTGCCGGTGAAGCCATGGCCATGATCAACGAGGTTCAGGACATGAAAGCCCTGGAGGAACTCAGGGTTTTGTTTCTCGGGAAAAAAGGAAAGCTGACGGGTATTCTGAAGGGAATGGGTGCCCTTTCGGCAGAAGAGAGGCCAGTTGTCGGCCAAATTGCCAACGACGTGCGCAACAAGCTTGAAGATGAGATTTCGCGGATCAAAGGAAAGCTTGCAAGAAAAATCAGAGAAGAAAAAATGAAACGGGAAACCCTTGATGTTTCCATACCGGGTACGGTGATACCCCGTGGAAGAAAACATCCGTTGACGCTGGTGCTTGACGAAATGAAGGAAGTGTTTCTCGGGATGGGCTACGATATTGCCGAAGGTCCCGAGGTTGAACTGGATTATTATAATTTTGAAGCTCTGAATATTCCCAAAAATCATCCTGCCAGGGATGAGCAGGACTCTTTCTACATTAATGATAAGGTTGTGCTTCGCTCGCAAACTTCCCCTGTTCAGGTCAGAGTGATGGAACAGAAGAAACCACCCATAAAGATCATCTGTCCGGGTCGTGTTTACAGGTCCGATGCCGTGGACGCAACCCACTCGCCGGTATTCAACCAGATTGAGGGGCTTGTTGTCGATAAGGGAATTACGATGGGTGACTTAATTGGGACGCTGCAGATATTTGCCAAAAGCCTGTTTGGTGAAAACACAAAAATCCGGCTGCGGCCTCACCATTTCCAGTTCACCGAACCGAGCGCGGAGGTGGATGTCTCCTGCTGGGCCTGTGGCGGGAAAGGCTGCAGGGTATGTAAAAACGAAGGCTGGATTGAAATTCTTGGCGCAGGAATGGTCCACCCGAAGGTTCTTGAAAACTGTGGGATCGATCCGAAAATCTACAATGGCTTTGCATTCGGGATCGGCCTGGAAAGAACTGCTATGGGGCGCTTTAACATCGACGATCTAAGGCTCTTTTATGAAAACGATATGCGGTTCTTGAAACAGTTTTAAGCTTAAAGTCAGATAGGAGTGATAGAAATGAAAGCACCGATAACATGGTTAAAGGACTTTGTAGATATTCATGTGGACGTAAAGGCTTATGCCCATGCATTAACCCTTTCGGGAAGTAAAGTGGAAGGAATTGAAGATCTGGGTGAATCCATTGAGAAAGTGGTTATTGGAAAGATTTTATCCATGGAGCAGCATCCGAATGCCGATAAATTAAAGGTTGCGCAGGTTGATGTGGGTACCGAGGTTCTTCAGGTCGTTACAGGGGCCCCCAATGTTCAGACAGGGGATGTCATTCCTTTGGCGTTACCAGGCGCAAGGCTTCCGGGAGGAACCATCAAGCCATCAAAGCTTCGAGGGGTTGAATCCTTCGGCATGATGTGCTCCATCGAGGAACTGAACCTGACAAAGGATTATTTGCCGGACGCGCCGGACGATGGGGTGTACGTGTTCCACAACAATCCCGGTTTAGGCAGGGATGTGAAAGAGGTTTTGGGGCTGGAGCCTGTTGTGGATTTTGAAATCACCTCAAACCGACCTGATTGCTTCAGCATCATCGGTTTGGCCCGTGAATCCGCGATTACGCTGAAGGAAGCCTTCAAAAGCCCGACAATCAGCGTCAGGGAAGAGGGCGCGGGAAAGGCTTCAGACTTCGTTTCAGTAGCCATCAGCAACCCGGAACTGTGCAGCCGGTATGCGGCACGTGTGGTGACGGACGTAAAAATAGAGCCCTCTCCGGTCTGGATGCAAAGTCGTCTTGCCGCGGCTGGTATGCGCCCCATTAACAATATTGTGGATATTACCAACTATGTCATGCTGGAAATGGGTCAGCCCATGCACGCCTTCGATCTGAACTGTGTTCAGGGCGGCAAGATCATCGTTCGCTCTGCCCGTGAGAATGAGAATATTACTACGTTGGATGGCCAGGAGCGCAAATTGAACCCATCGATGCTGGTGATATTCGATGAAACCCGTGCAGTTGCCATTGCCGGTGTCATGGGTGGCGAAAATTCCGAGGTTACGGAACAAACCAATGTTCTGCTGCTGGAATCCGCTAATTTTAACGGAACCTCAGTCCGCCTCACAGCCAAGAAGGTTGGTATCCGAAGTGAAGCCTCCAGCCGCTTTGAGAAAGGGTTGGACATTGAAAATGTTATTCCTGCCATGAACAGGGCAGCTCAGCTGATCGAGCAACTGGGAGCAGGCAAGGTAGTTCCCGGGATTGTGGATTGCAATCCGGTCAAGGCTGAAACCACAAGGCTGCCACTAAATGTTGACTATATTAATCAATTACTGGGCACCGGCATTGATGCTGATTGGATGTTGAACCTGCTAGAGAAGCTGGAATTTGAAGTGGATCGTCAGGCCATGGTAGTGACCGCGCCATCCTTCCGCCCGGACATCCAATGCGAAGCAGACCTTGCCGAAGAGGTTGCCCGTTTCTATGACTATAACAATATTCAGGCCACGCTTCTGCAGGGCAGGGCTTCCACACAGGGAAAGAAGACCTATGCGCAAAAGATGGGCGACTTCATTCAACAGCAAATGCTGTCCAGTGGTTTGTATGAAACCTACACCTATTCCTTCACCAGCCCGAAGGTGTTCGACAAGCTGAACCTGCCGGCAGATCATGAGCTTAGGAATACCGTGGTCATCTCGAACCCTCTTGGGGAAGACTTCAGTATCATGCGCACAACCACCATTCCCGAGATGCTCGGTGTGATTCGAACCAATTACAGCCGCAAGGTTGAGCAGGGCAGGTTCTTTGAAATGTCCTATGTCTACAAGCCAGTGAAAGGGGAATTATTGCCCGAAGAGATCAGCACACTGACCATCGGCCTTTATGGTGATGCCGATTTCTATCTGCTAAAGGGAATTGTGGAGCAAATGCTGGCCCAGCTGAATATTCACAGCGCTGATTTTTCGCCGGCAGCCGATCATCCCGTATTTCATCCGGGTAAAACCGCAAAGCTGACCATTAACGGGGTCATGGTTGGGTATCTGGGTGAGGTTCACCCGGAGGTTGCGGATAATTTTGAGTGCCCCGCCCAAACCTATATTGCGGTTTTGAATGTGCAGCCTTTGATTGATAACGCTGATATGGTCAGGCAATACAAGCATCTGCCCAGGTACCCGGCTGTCAGCAGAGATATCGCGATGCTCATCAGAGATGAGGTTCTGGTCAAAGAAATCGAAGCGGTTATCCGACAACAGGGTGGCAAGCTTATCGAGGAAGTCCGCCTGTTCGATGTTTACCGGGGCGATCAAGTGCCAGAGGGGATGAAGAGCGTGGCTTACAATATCACCTTCCGCGCGCCGGACAGAACCCTGGTGGACGATGATGTGAACAGAGCCATGGAAAAAATCCTGAACGGTTTGAAAACCAGTCTGGATGCCACCCTGCGTGAATGATAGCAGGTAGAATAACAGAATTATCCGAGAACTCCCGTTGTTGAGACGGGAGTTTTTGCATGTACGGATTAAATTGCATATTCAATAATGATAAGCTATAATGGTAAATATGACCAAAACAAATTTCCTTAAAATTTTTTCCAGATTTTATGGAACCCAAGCTTTCCCAAAACGTCCAATATGAATGAATACGCACGGTAAGACCATGGATGCGAATCATGAAAGGATAGAGTTACAACAAGAAGATGCACCCGAACTGGATAACCTGCCTCAGGCAGAAAAGTCTGAGCCTGATAATCAGTTACAGCAAGAAGATGTATCCGAACACGATAATGAGTTGCAACAAGAAGATGCACCTGAACCAGATAACCCGCTTCAGACAGAAGAGACTGAACAAGAGAATGATCCTGGTAGTTCTTACGAGGGACTATTATTTCCTTACCCCCTTGGGGATGAATCGGGATGGGGTTATATCGATAGCAAGGGCAATACTGTGATAGAGGGAAACTAACCTTCAGGATTACCTTGCAAAAAACAAGGATAAAGCCTGTACTCATGGAACGCCTGTTTATCAGCGCAATCAATATGAAGAATTTCCCGGTACTCAAATCAGAAAACTGATTCCTGAGGAAGCAGCAAAGTATATGTCTGAGCGAAGCAAGTAAGAATTACCTTTAAAGCGACCCAAAATACCACTTTTTACTCCACGCGCACAATCGGGGTTGAAAAATCCTGGTTGCCATAACGTTCGGCTGGGTTTGGAAACCCAAGCACATAGGTATCGGTGGCTTTAATATCGTACTCAAACATTTCTCTGGATAAGCCGATTAACTGATTGCGATATTCCGAAACCTTTGTGATCAGGGGCAGCGCCCCTGTGCGGTCTATTTTTTGAAGCAGTTCCTGCCCTTTACCGTTAAAGCCTAAAACCCGGAGATAACCACAATTTTCATCGTCCACAAAGGCCTGCAGACTCCCCTTTGTAATTCCCCATAGCAGGTTTGCGGATATTCTGCGTATTCTTGACGATGGATACCGGACGGTTGTCACCGTTTTCACAAGCTCATCCAGGGTACCGGCCTTCATCGCGCAGGATAACAGCCGGTTTTCAAGGCCTTCCTTCACATCTGGAACCTGTTTCAAGGCTTGGGGATCCATCATTCGAATCTTATACAGAATCATCTGCGCAAAGGCCTCTGGAAAGACCGGTGCTCTGCCTTTCTCAACACATTGCTTCAGCAGCTCAAGAGAGACTTCAGGAATATTGGCAGATATGACAGGGTCGGTCAGAGAACCGTTGTTTTGCAGGAATGCGCGTATG
>JAAYJG010000272.1 GCA_012523055.1 Ruminiclostridium sp.
TCCGCGAGCTTGGGCCGGTCAATGTATCCGCCATCGAGGATTACAGCAAGACAAAGGAAAGGCATCAGTTCCTGTCACAGCAAAAGGAAGATCTGGTCAACTCCGAAGAGAAACTGAACAGGGTGATTCGTGAAATGCTGTCCATTATGAAGCGTCAGTTTCTGGACGAGTTCCAGCGAATCAACCAAAACTTCAACCAGGTTTTTCGGGAATTGTTCGACGGAGGAAGGGCGGAAGTGGTTCTGGAAAACCCTGACGACGTGCTGGAGTGCGGCATTGATATCATTGCCCAGCCACCTGGGAAAAAGCTTCAGAACATGCTGCTGCTCTCTGGCGGTGAGCGGGCAATGACCGCTATTGCAATTCTCTTTGCCATTTTAAAGATGCGCCCCGCACCCTTTTGTGTCCTTGATGAAATAGAAGCCGCACTGGATGATGCCAATGTTTATAAGTTCGCGGATTATATCCGCAAGTTCACAAAAACCACCCAGTTTATCGTGATCACCCACAGAAAGGGGACCATGGAAAACTCGGATGCGCTATATGGGGTCACCATGCAGGAATATGGCATATCGTCAGTGGTTTCGCTAAAGCTGGGAGATCCGGATAATCAGAACGCGATGTAAATGGTTTTCAGAAGCTGGTGTGCATGATAAACATGCAGAGGAGATTTTACTCCAAAGAATCCGGCTGTTCGAAAGTGTACAAACTGAAATAATATGATATAGATAGCCAACAGACTTAATAAATTCAGAATACAGAAACAAAAACGGGAGGATATATGGGCTTTTTTGATAAACTCAAGGACGGACTGAAAAAAACAAGGGACAGCATCACCCATCGGATTGATCAGGTGCTGGTTTCCATGGGCAAAATTGATGAAGATTTGTTTGAGGAGTTGGAGGAGATACTGATAACCTCCGATGTTGGTGTTGAGACAACCCTTCGCATCATTCAGAATTTGAAGGACCGGGTTAAAAAGGAAAAGATTACACACGCCACAGAAGTGAAGGGGCTTTTAAAGGAAGAAATCGCTTCACTGCTTGGCACGGATAAAGCAACGCTGAAGCTTGGCACAAAGCCCTCCGTCATTGTCGTGATCGGTGTAAATGGTGTTGGTAAAACAACCTCCATCGGGAAAATCTGCCATGTGCTGAAGGAACAGGGTAAAAAAGTTTTAATGGCTGCAGGGGATACTTTCCGGGCTGCGGCCATCGATCAACTGGAAATATGGGCGAAAAGGGCTGGGGTGGATATTATTCGACACACTGAAGGCGCAGATCCGTCTGCGGTCATATACGATGCAATCGCCGCGGCAAAAGCCAGAAACTTTGATGTGATTGTATGTGATACGGCGGGGCGCCTGCATACAAAGAAAAACCTCATGGAGGAACTGAAAAAAATCTTCCGGATCATTCAAAGAGAGCTTCCGGATACGGATATCGAAACCCTGCTCGTGCTGGATGCGACAACCGGGCAGAATGCGGTTTCACAGGCAAAAAACTTTACAGAAGCTTGCGGTGTAACCGGGCTGGTCTTAACCAAGCTTGATGGTACGGCAAAAGGCGGTATCGTGGTGTCTATCAAAACCGAACTGGATATTCCGGTGAAGTTCATCGGTGTGGGCGAGCATATCGATGACCTGCAGCCCTTCAACCCGAAGGACTTTGTAGAAGCCCTCTTCTCCTAGCCAGAAAGCCAGGGGGCGGGGCTCAGGTCCCTTGGTCAAATTTAGCCAGAGGGTGGGGCTCAGCTCCCTTGATCAAATTACTTCCCTCTGGTTTATTCTTTTTAGAGAAAACCCCCGCAATAAAAGTTAGTGTATAATTTCTGAAGGCAGTAAAGATGGCAACTGTATAATAATGTAAAATAATAAAGGGAAGAGATAAACTCTTCCCCAATCCATCAAAATCATCTACAATGGAATTTACGAAAAAACA
>JAAYJG010000273.1 GCA_012523055.1 Ruminiclostridium sp.
CCTGAAAACTCCACAACAAAATCCTCGTGCATGATCCCCTGAAGGATATTGCTTTCGCCAATGAAATCGGCAACAAAACGGTTTTTGGGTTCGTTATAGATGTCAACAGGGGTACCAATTTGCTGGATAACGCCCTTGTTCATCACCACCACCGTATCGGACATGGTCAAAGCCTCTTCCTGATCGTGTGTAACATAGATAAAGGTGATCCCGACGTTTTTTTGCATATCCATCAGTTCGATCTGCATTTCCTTGCGAAGCTTCAAGTCCAACGCTCCAAGAGGTTCATCCAGAAGAAGAACCCTGGGTTCGTTGACCAGCGCCCTGGCGATAGCCACGCGCTGCTGCTGACCGCCGCTGAGAGAATCTACATGCCTTTTCTCGAAGCCTTCCAGATCCACAAGCTTCAGCATGCGACCAACCCTGTTAACCATTTCATCCAAAGGAACCTTTTTTATGCGAAGCCCGAAAGCGATGTTTTCGAATACATTCATATGGGTAAACAGAGCATATTTTTGAAACACTGTATTGATACTTCGTTTATACGGCGGCAGCTCGTTGATCCGGTTTCCCTCAAACAGAATATCGCCTTCCGTTGGGTCTTCGAAACCGCCGATCATTCTAAGGGTCGTAGTTTTACCACAACCACTGGGACCAAGCAGTGTAATAAACTCATTTTCACGGATGAACAGGTTTATATTGTCTACTGCGACGGCACCGTTAAAGGCTTTGGTTAAATTGCGAAGTTCTACTATTTTTCTGCTCAACGAACGCACCTCCTGTAATTAGTCTGTCATTAAAAACTGGGCGGAGTAGATATCCAAAGTACTTGCGCAGGCTTCTTTCCGCTGTTTTTAATGCTGTGAGGCTCACTGGTCTTATAATGGAAGCATTCACCTTTCTTCACGCGAAAACGATCCTTGCCAATCGTAAGCAGAATGCTGCCGTTCAAGACGTAACCGAATTCTTCACCCTGATGCGGGTTGTCTTCATAGGTTTCACCGTTTTCACTCAGATCCAGGATGATGGG
The DNA here is from genome assembly GCA_012523055.1 of Ruminiclostridium sp. Classification (GTDB taxonomy): domain Bacteria; phylum Bacillota; class Clostridia; order DSM-8532; family DSM-8532; genus JAAYJG01. The sequence continues at coordinate 1,031 of JAAYJG010000273.1, forward strand.
CTCCATATCCATCTTCTGCGCATTCGGAACGATCCAGTTGATCCGGTAGCCCTGCTCTTCCACTTCCTTAATAAAGACATCCTGCTGCCTGAAAACAATTTGCTCTTTCTTTTTTTCATTAAAAAACTCGGGAATGCTGCTGCCAAGACAATCGAGAATGTCCTTGAGCGTAGCGATGGAAGGAGAAGTCAGATCACGCTCCAGCTGGGATATATAGCCCTTTGTAAGCTCACAGCGATCTGCCAGCTCTTCCTGAGTCAAGCCATATTCCATACGCATTCTCTTGATTTTACTTCCGATCTGCATATCATCACCCTATTCCAGGTTTTTAAAGTTTAGTGACACTAAACCAATGTAATTATAGAAAACAATTTGTTTACTATTACTAAACTCGCAACGAGTTTTATTATTGCATTTTTTATATGGAATGTCAACGACATTTTTTCTGTGTTCCACTCATTGGCTTTTGCTTTCAAACGCTTACGCACAGTGCCTTTTGAACTAATCGATGCAGAGATTGTATTACAACTGCATATAACGAGCCCCGATGTCCCGCACCTCTTAACGTATTTTCAGCTAAGGGCTGAAAAACGTGTGGTGGCGGGTACCGATTAGCTTAATCAGGCGGCGAGCTTTGAATCCCGGGTCGCTCGGTGCTGGATTTTGTAAACAAAATCCTCTTCTCCCGCCTCGATATAACGAAGCTGAAGCTTCGTTGTTGCAGTATGATGGTTTTGCTAAA
>JAAYJG010000274.1 GCA_012523055.1 Ruminiclostridium sp.
CTGATTTGCTCTGCTATCAACGAGCTGATCGAAGTGCTTGTACAGCGCAAGGGATTGGAAAAGCGCGATGTTTATTTGGTTACTATTGCCGCTAATACGACAATGCTTCATTTGTTGCTGCAGTTACCGGCGATTCAGCTTGCCAGGGCCCCTTTTGTTCCTGTCACTGTCTCAACGCTGTTGATGAAACCCAGGGAGTTGAGCATGAACATAAACCCCCAGGGGTATGTGATCCTCCTTCCCGGTGTATCAGCGTATGTTGGCGCGGACACTACAGCCGCAGTGCTTTCCACCGGAATTCACCAGGGCGCGAAAGCCTCCTTGCTTGTAGATATCGGGACAAATGGTGAAATTGTGTTGGGAAACAAAGATTTTCTGATTTCCTGCTCAACTGCTGCCGGGCCTGCCTTTGAAGGCGCGAATATATCCTGTGGTACCGGTGGGATCGAAGGCGCCATCAGTGAAGTCACTGTTGATAACGCAGGAGAACTTCAGGTTAAGACCATCGGGGATCAGAAAGCAATTGGTATCTGTGGCTCCGGTTTGATCGATGCAATCGCCTGCATGCTGCAAATCGGTATCCTGGATGAAACAGGACGCATATTGGGTTGTGAAGAGCTTGATGACAATGCTTTAAAGTATGCGGATCGGCTTATCGCAGTTAACGCTCAGCCTGCTTTCTCATTAATCCAAACCAATGACATCCCTATTTATATCACCCAGAAAGATGTTCGGGAGGTTCAAAGCGCCAAAGCGGCCATAGCGGCGGGTATCGCCATATTGATTCGTGAAGCGGAGTTGAAAACAGACGACATCCATTCGGTTTTTCTCGCAGGAGGTTTCGGCAGTTACATGCGGATTGGTTCGGCGGCTCAGATCGGCCTTCTTCCAAAGGTACTGGATGATAGAATGATTACCGTCGGAAATGCTGCCGGTGCCGGTGCCATACGCTCCCTGCTCTGTCAGGAAGAGCTAATCCAAACTGCCAGCATCGCTAAAAGGATAAAATACCTTGAACTGTCCTCCAGGCAGGATTTTGTTTTGGAATATACCAATCAAATGTTGTTTGACATGGACTGATCGGTGATAAAAGTATAAGGAATTACAAAAAAGCATAAAATTTTTCATAACAAGTTTGTCCGATGAGTGTATGATCAATAACAGAAGCTCTTCTGTGATGCAAGGGGATAAAACATGAAACGCGAACCTGGTATGAGCGGAATCGTTGAAACCTTACAGCACTATAGCAATGCGGCGGCAATTCCGGTCATTTTGATTGATGATTCCGGTGAAACCCTGTTTTCAAGCCATGAGCATGAGCTTTGCCGTTTCTGTTCTGTATTGTGCTCAGAAATAAATTGCAGCCATGTGCATTTATATGGCAGTTACCAGGCCGAAAGGTTTGGCGGAAAATATGTGTTCTTCTGCCCTTTGGGTGTGATTCATTGGGCATCCCCGATCACGCTGGACGGGATCATGAAGGGCGCAGTTCTTGGTGGTCCGGTACATATGGTAGAGCCGGATGAATTTTTACTGTCGGATCTTTTCGTGAAATATTTCAGCAGGGATCAGCTTTCTGTTGCCATCGAGTTAGCCAAAAAAATTCCGGTTGTAAAGCCTGAGAAGGTAAACAGCCTGTCTGAGC
>JAAYJG010000275.1 GCA_012523055.1 Ruminiclostridium sp.
CACCTGCTTATTAAAATAGATAACGATGAACTTCATAAGTATATGAGAAAAGTCGCTGCCAAGTATGTTTACTGGTATAATTGGAAATATGACAGGGTGGGAGGATTGTTTCAGGATCGTTACAAAAGCGAGCCGGTGGAGGATGAACGTTACTTTCTGACTGTGCTTCGATATATCCACCAAAACCCGGTCAAAGCGGGAATCTGCGGCAGTATTGCGGAGTATAAAGACAGCAGCTACAATGAATATATTCATCCGAGAGCGCATCAGATAACCGATACCGATTTTGCATTTAGCATGCTAAGCAAAGAGCAGTTTGAAATTTTCATGAATGAAGAAAGCCAAGATAAGTGTTTGGAAATCCAGGAGATCGTAAGAGTAAATGACAGCAAGGCACGAGCGATGATCCGAGAAATTAGTAAGTGCAATAATGTTGCTCAGTTTCAAGCCTTACCGCGCGATACAAGAAACAGATTTTTGTCGGAACTCAAAACAAAGGGTTTGTCCGTCAGGCAAATTGAAAGACTGACAGGGATCAACAGAGGATTAGTGCAGAAGGCATAGAGTGGTTGTCATACCCCCGTCCCCCTGGCACATTAAAAACGCAGTGAATCCTAATTATACATTGGATTGACAAGGGTTCCGGCAGGAGAGATTGATTACTCATATTATCTTCCGTCAGTGCAGGTCAAAGAGATGAAAAATATCACATATGATCTTGACTGCGATGAATTTCCTGCTTCTTTATGCGCGCGGTTTCATTATATTGGCCCGCACAATTATTATGATATCAACGCGGATATCGCACGGGGCATGTATGAAGCGATTGTCGCGTTTGCTAATGATAAAAGCACGAAATATGATTCATTTCACAACAGGTTATATTTTGAAAAGATAGATACAACATCGTATGACGATACTTACTGCCAAATGGAGTGGTTTACGCCGGTATCTGAAAAAAAGAACAAATCATGATAGAAAATGTTCATTTCTTATGTACCTCACATTGTATACTTATATTAAGCATTATGTGAGGGATTGTCGATGAATCTTAAACAGTACATAGAAACAAACACAAAAGGATCCGAGATTTACTTTCAAGCCTTTGCTTTAGCGAGCAGTATAGTAACTTACTGCTACATAACATCAAATACAAGTAAAAAATTGATGTTTTGCAGCAGTGAATACCGATAATGAGGTGTGGGCGAAGCCCACTTCAGAACATCAAAGGCTATTTTGTTTTACAATAACCGGACAGGAGGAATACTAAAATGACTTATTCAAGAAACGAAATACTTGATATTATGAAAAATGAACGATATCCACTCTCCTCAAAATATGACCCTGATTGGATACTTCAAAATGCAATGGGTTCTCATAGCCTTTGGCTTCAAGAATCGCTCACACAGGAAATGAACCTGAAGCCCGGTATGCGCGCCCTTGATTTAGGTTGCGGCAAAGCAATCAGTTCCATATTTCTTGCAAAGGAGTTTGGATTAAAAGTCTGTGCAACCGATTTGTGGATCAACTCTGCAGAGAATTGGGAGCGTATTAGTGAGTCAGGCATGGAGGATATGATTTTCCCTATTCACGCTGACGCCCATGAGCTGCCATTTGCAGACGGTTATTTTGATGTTCTGATGAGCGTTAATTCATTATTTTTTTATGTGGCGGACGGAGAATTTTTGAGAGAAAAAATCCTCAGGTATGTCAAGCCGGGTGGCGAAATAGGCATCATCGTGCCGGGATTTTATCAGGAATACACCGATGGCATTCCCGAAGATTTGAAGCCGCATTGGTCGGATCAGCTTGATAAATGGTACACACTGGATTGGTGGGTAAATTGCTTTACTGCATCTGAAACAGTTGATATCCTTATTGCTGACACCCTGCCGGATAACGAGGGTAACATGATTTATAAGAAATCCGCGATGATCTTCAATGCTCACGAGGAACCCTTTAATGTCATTGCAGGAGATAATATTACGTTTATACGCATTATTGCTAAGCGTAAGGGGAGATAGGTATGTCGGAAGTCATTGAATATAAAAGTGAAATTATCATAAATACGCTGAAAAGCGAGGTCTTAACTAATATGGGGAATCACACTTGGGATACCTTGACAGACGGAATCGGCATTCCTGACATCAACAGCGAATCCAAATGTGATTTCAGCACGATGCGGGAGTTTATGCGCCGCTTTGATGGTATGGCGGATACTGCGACGGCAAAGAAGATCTTAACTCGTGTTCGACATGGGTTAAAACGCTCACAATTTAACTGGGCAAGAGAGAAGTTTGACAAATGTGGCAGCAATATTGATACGTTTATTAGAATAATTACCTGGAGGATGTTGAAACATTCACCCGTTTACGCGATACAGGCGGAGATTTTTACGGTCAGTTGATTACGAGTGAGGTTTTTGATTTTATATTTAAGGCAGGCATACTGACAGATGCTGCCCGAAAGGGATCGGAAATACATATTACAGCCTTTCCGTACGATATGGTGAACTATATAAAAGAAGCCGATGAGCGGAAAAAACGTTATTATGCCTGTCATTGCCCGTTCGCAAGGGAATCCATACTAAAAGAAGGTGCTGAAGTGTCAAGAACATTATGCTATTGCAGTTTGTGCCACGCTAAAGTGATGTGGGAAGCGATATTGAATATGGAGCTTGACGGAGAAGTGCTTCAATCCGTACTTGGTGGAGATTTGATGTGCAAATATGCTATTTATCTGCCCGCTATAACAAGCATCATGATACCTGTAATGACGGCCGCTCTGCGCTGCGAGATTTTTTCAGTTTCAAATACAGTCATTATTATACCTTGTATAATGAAAACATGGAGTTCATCATACAATCCTTTCAATAAATTTTGTTCGATAGCTCCATACTATCAACAGACGCTGTGGTTTGGTTTTATTACCTACAGCGGCTGTTAGCCGACTG
>JAAYJG010000032.1 GCA_012523055.1 Ruminiclostridium sp.
GTATTTGATATAAGGAATGAAAAAAATCCCTGCTCCCTGTGTTCCAACATGAAGCGCGGCACGATATACAACGTGGCCAAAAGCCTTGGCTGCAACAAGGCCGCATTTGGCCATCACCGGGATGATGTGGTGGAGACTCTTCTGCTATCCCTGTTTTATGAAGGCAGAGTCAATACCTTTTCTCCGGTGACATATCTGGATCGTAAAGATATTACCTTAATTCGCCCCATGATCTATCTGGAAGAAATAACGATTCAAACCTTTGCCCAAAAAGAAGGAATCACTCCGGTACCCAGCGGGTGCAGGGTTGACGGAGAGACAAAACGGCAACAGGTTAAAGAGCTTATCCGCGGCTTAACCAAAGACAACAGGTATCTGAAAGATAATCTCTTTGCAGCCATACAGCGCAATGGCATGAACGGATGGCATCTGCCACTGTAAGCCGCCCGGTGGTTGCGTCAGCTCTCCGCATCTTATAACAACGGAGATTGCTTGCAATCGCATCCGTTGTTATAATGAAATTTCATTTTCATTATACTCGCGGCAGGAAAAAATGTACATGTGTACACAATATTGCTTAGGGGTTTCATTCAATCTGTTTTGATCAACGAATATATCCGCCGATGATCAAAAAGTGGGCATAACCACCGGCTATGCCCACTTATGATTGTTCTTTAGTGATGACGATGCTTGATCAAGCCTAACAGCTTTGTGATCTCCAGCACCGGCAGTGGAATGAACGCCAGCCCCACAGCCTTCAGATACAAGTGACCCGGAAGTGGAATCAGCCCAAAAATATTGGCAATAGGGGGTATGAACACGACAAGCACAATAAGAATAATGGAAACCAGCGCTGCTACATTCAACTTCCTGTTGGTAAAAGGACCAATGGTAAACAACGAATGGGCTGAGCGCATATTGAAGGAATGGACCACCTGGGTGAGTGCCAGAATGATGAACGCCGTGGTTCTGCCGCCGTCCACATTTCCGGTAACTTTTTCACCATACCAGAAACCAAATAGCGTCAAAGCGGCAAACATAGCCCCTTGAAAGAGAACCCGTGCCAACAGGCCATTCGCAAAAATGCTTTCATCCTTTGGCTTTGGTTTACGATTCATGACATCGGTTTCCACATTTTCCATGCCCAGCGCAATAGCCGGCAGACTGTCGGTGACCAGGTTAATCCACAGCAGCTGCATGGATAGCAACGGAGATTTACGCCAGATCAGCATTGCAAAAAACACCGTCAGCAGTTCCCCTATGTTGGTTCCCAGCAAAAAGGCCACCGCTTTTTTGATGTTGTCATAAATGCCGCGTCCCTGCTTTACTGCTTCGACGATGGTTGCAAAATTGTCATCGGTTAAGGTCATATCCGATGCGCCCTTGGCTACATCGGTTCCGGTAATGCCCATGGCACAGCCGATATCGGCAGCCTTCAGCGCAGGAGCGTCATTCACGCCGTCGCCCGTCATGGCCACAATGTGGCCTTTCTTTTGCCAGGCGCGCACTATCCTGATTTTATCCTCCGGTGAAACCCGGGCATAGACTGATATTTCCCCCACGCGATTGTCCAGGGTCTCGTCACTCATCGCAGAAAGATCGACACCTGCAACCGCATCGTCGCCCTCCCGAAGAATACCAAGATCCTTTGCAATCGCTGAAGCCGTAACAACATGGTCACCGGTGATCATCACCGGCCTGATGCCTGCCTTCCGGCACAGCTTCACCGCTTCGAAGGCTTCTGGCCGCGGCGGGTCAATCATGCCCACAAGGCCCATGAAAACAAGATCCGTTTCCAGGGCTTCCGGCTTCGGCGCTTTGGGCACTTCTTTGATTTCCTTGTATGCAACGGCTATCACCCGAAGAGCGTTACTGCCCATTTGATCGTTGATATCCCTTGCTTTTTGAATGTCCCCGGCAACACATTTTGAAGCCAGCACGTCAAAAGCACCCTTGACGATGACGATATTTTTACCGTCTATCCGAACCACAACGGACATGGCCTTGCGGTCGGAATCGAAGGGTATCTCCTCCAGACGCGGGTATTTCTCACCATATTCCTGCCGTGTCATGCCGTTTTGATGGGCAGCAAAAACGATGGCCGTTTCAGTGGGATCACCGATATGCTTCACTTCGTCACCATTGAATTCCACGATGCCATCACTGCAAAGCATTCCATACATCAACAGCTGGCGGATTTCCGGGCTGTTTTCTTTGCTGATATCCTCTACATTCCCCAGGCTTTCGGTATAAGCCTTTACAAGTGTCATGCGGTTTTGTGTTAAGGTTCCGGTTTTATCCGAGCAGATGACCGATGCGCTTCCCAGGGTTTCAACAGCCGGCAGGCGGCGGATGATGGCGTTCTTTTTGACCATCTGCTGTACCCCGATGGACAGAACAATGGTGACAATGGCCGGTAAGCCTTCAGGAATTGCCGACACTGCCAGCGAAACAGCGATCATGAATATTTCCATCAGTGGCATGCCGGAAACCAGGCCAACCACAAATATTACCCCACAGGCAACCAGCGCGATAATCCCAAGATATTTCCCAAGCTGAGCCAGCTTTTCCTGCAGGGGTGTTTTCGTATCTTCTGCACCCGCGAGCAAATTAGCGATTTTGCCCACCTCGGTGTTCATGCCGGTTGCGGTAACAACCGCCCGGGCACGCCCATAGGTGATGCTGCAGCCTGAGTACACCATATTATGACGATCCCCAATGGAGGCATTTTCCTTCACCGGATCGTAGGCATCCTTTTCGGAAGGTACGGACTCACCGGTTAAGGCGGACTCTTCGGATTTCAGGCTTGCGGACTTCAGCAGCCTTGCATCGGCGGGAATGAAGTCTCCGGCCTCGATAAGGATGATGTCGCCCGGCACAAGGCCCGCGGCGTCGATCACCATTTCCCTGCCATCACGCACGACCCTGGCATGGGGGGCAGACAGGTTTTTCAATGCCTCCAAAGCTTTTTCAGCCTTGCTTTCCTGAAACACACCCATCAGCGCATTCAGCACTACAATGAGCAAAATCAGCAGCGGTTCGATAAACTCGGAAGGGTTCCTTTCGACGATGGCTACGATGAATGATATGACCGCAGCAGCAAGAAGAATCAGGATCATGACATCCTTAAACTGATCAAAAAAACGCTGAAGATTGGTTTTTTTCTTCCCTTCCTTCAGTCGGTTTTCACCGTATTCCTGCAGGAGCTTTTGTACGCTTTGCGAGCTTAAGCCCTTTTCAGGGTTGGTTTGCAGATGATGCAGCAGCTCATCGGGCTTAGAGCTATAGGGGTTCAATCGATTACCTCCTCACATCGATCCAAATGGGATATTAAATATCCTGTTGGTTTGATGTTATGTTTTGCTAAAGAATACGTTCATAGCCTTGGAATAGTTTATTGGCATGCACTATTTTATCGCAAATATTTTTCCTTGGCTACTGCGATTTATATGTTCCGCAAAATAATAGTATTCCCTGTTTGCTATATAACTCAAACCTGGACAGAGGTAATCTGAGTGTTATCCTTGCCCCCATTCAACATCAGTATTGTCCATGTCATCAAACACGCCATCAAAGTTTATATCAATTTTAAACTCACCAGCATCGTCAATATACATATCCACTTTGCCGTCGCCATTCATATCATATCCGGACAGCCCATTGGAGTCTTTTTCAATGTATTTGTCCTTTAGATATGGATCCATCATCAATCCCTCATACGACTCTGTCTGAGTAGGGTATTCTTCTCCCTGGCCTTCATCCTCATCGGAATATACTAACCCGACATCAGGCACATCCAGCTTGTCACGCTTCACAGTACCCACGGGGCTACTGACAACTGTACCATCAAAGTATCCGCAATCCCAGGTTAGTCTGTATGTAGGGATATCTATCATTACATATCCGTTGTCAATAAACAAGTCAAGCCCCATATTGCTGGACTCGCCTTCGCCGGATTCACCTGTGATTTCAGATAAGGTATTACCGGAATCTTTGTCTTTAACCGTCTGGTCCATTTGAAGGATGGTTGACCAGGATGAAATTGAGAACGCCATAGCATTAAATTTGCGAAGTGGAACGACAGACACGATATCTTCTGACCCCGGTATGGAGAATACTTTCCGATTCCGCTTTTCCTGATCGTATACTTCAACCTCAAATTCCAGATTTCCACACATTCTGTTGAAAGAGCCTCCACCCATATACAGTAAATCCGTATCTGAAAGCCCGGATTCATCAAACTTGAGCAGAATATATGCTTCCCCCTCATACTTGCCGTAAACATCCGCCCCTCCTGATTTCCATGCAACCAGTCTGAGGGTAATATCACATTGAAGAGATTTCTCGCTCATTGGCACTTTATAGCTGCCGGAAACCGTGTCATCCACTTGAATAGTCCAATCAAGGCCTTCGGGGTTTTCGTCTGATGGCACGCCGGGGTTACCGTCTGGAGAACCCGAGCTCTCCGCGGATTCAGGTTTTTTCTTTGGTTCTTTGCCAGTTTTGCGTGAGCCTGCACAACCAGTAAGGCTGAGAATTAAAACGATAACCAGAATAAACCGTAGAATTTTCAAATGAGCCGCCTCCTTTTTGATTACATTCCGATGGTTACGATAACATCCCTTCAATTATTTCCTGTGCGGTTTAGTTTTTCTCCTGTTTGCTTATGGCATAAACACAATCACGCCGTAGGTGATTTCACCATCATTGGCTTGAACAGGAAAAACAATACTCCTATGAAATCGGTCAAGCTCCGATGCCCCTGGTTGCATAGTTTCTGAAAACATGGAAAATGGGCTCTTCAGATCCTTTAAAAAGTAGGTTTCTCCTGCAAAAACGCCTGTAATAGCGGCAACCAGTTGTATATCGTTGATCTTGTATTGAAAAATGTGTATGGCCTCTTTTCCCAAAACAATGCCCGCTATTTTTACTTCTGCAATGAAAGCATTATTTGCCATGGCTACTGTATACTGCGGTGTAAATATAGCGAGGGGATAAGGGAAAAAGTTAATTACCTTGGAATGTAAGTCTTCATTTGTAATATGGATTTGAAGTTTTTTTATCATTTGGCCTTGAGCCTCTGATGTCTCCAGCATCTTCTGTACTTCCAACAGTTCCTCAAGTAGCTGCTCCTTCTTCTTATCGCCCATAAAAACGCTCCTTTCCCGCAGACAGCTAATGTTTTTATGTTACTGTTTATATTTTAATACCTGTCTGGCTGCAAAGATAGGTTGGAAATGCTTTTTATTAGTAAACATATTGCTGTATTTGCTGTATTGAAACAAGTAACGTTTGCTGGTAGTTTCCGGGTTAAAATAGGCCGGGCTTTGAGATACACCAACGCCCAGCTTATCCTTCCATCTCCTATCGACCCATATATACTAACCCTGAAGTTTCCGGAAAGCAGAAGGGGAAAACCCGGTTTTATCTTTAAATACACGGGCGGAATAGCCGCTATATTCCATATTGCAGGCAGCAAAAGCCTGGCCGATGGTAATGTTGGCATCCAACAGTTTCTCCTTCACTTTGTTGATTTTATAATTGGTATGATACTCATGCGGGGTTACACCGGTATGCTTCTTAAACAGCTTTACAAAATGGGTTTTGCTGAGGCAAGCCGCCCTGGCTGTTTCATCGATGTCAAACCGTTCCAGCCAGTGGTTTTCGATATATTCTTTCGCCCTTTCAATTTCATCCTTGCCGCGATAAACCCTCCTGTTGACTAAGAAAGCAGCCACATATATCACCCGGTTTTCATCATCCGGAATAGGGAAAACTGTGATGTCCTGGTATATGGCTTCCACATCCAAATCTTTGATGCCATATCTCTGCGCAATACTTTCCAAAGGCACTTTGACATCCGGGAAAAAGATGGTCTCTCCCTGAAAAGCCCGCTGCAACACATGAAGCTGGCCAGTCGCGATAATGTCAGGATCTTTTAATATATTGTATTTCCCAACAACCATATCCGGGCTGGCAGCATGATATTCAGCCAACAGAGCCTTATTTACCATTACCGATGTCCCATTCGGAGCATATATCTGAATCGGATAGGGGAAGCACTCGATCACTTTGGCTAGCAGCTCTTCTTTTCCCAAGAGTGATTGAAATGATTCAATAATACTGTTTTGTTTGTTTTCCACACCATTACTCATTTTTATCACCTTTCGGTATCTGTCAGCCTTTTCCGGTTCTCGGAGAACAATGTCATACCGCGCCTTATCTCTGCTTTCAATACGCTCATTCGGATAGTAGAATATAACCTTTGACGATACCCTTTTTCTCCTGCTCCGTACACAGTCACATTCTGTTATTTTTCATTCATTTTTTCTATTATACTACATATTTCTAAAGATTTCGATGCGAAAAACAGCTTTAGAATAGATAAAGTAACATGGTTACCCCAACTCGGAAGTAAATTGGGGTTTTACCGAATATCGTTGGTTATCAGAAAACAATCCGATGACCCCGCTTAAGGAGCGGGAAGCTTAGGCATATAATAAAATACTTATCGCGACTATTTACTTGGCTTCAAATCATTATTTAACATGTTATTGACAAAATTGATTGAAGGATTTATCATTGACTTATAATTTAGTCAATAAGGAGAAGGCAGATGTCACCACGTAAAAAGGAACTAAATGAGCAGATTCGGGAGTCAAGGCGCTTACAGATCCTTGATGCAGCGCTTACTGTATATGTGAGGTTTGGCTACAACGGTGCGGATATGGATGCCGTGGCAGCTGAGGCTGGTTTGGCTAAGGGGTTGGTCTACTATTATTATAAGACGAAGCAGGAGCTTTTCCGGGCAATGTTTCAATGGGCATTGAGCAAGAGTGCCGAAATGAGCGATACATTTTTTGCCTCCAGCCTGAATAAACCACCCCTTGAGCGTCTGGTTCGTTATATCTGGGATTTTTTTATAATGGCTGGAAATGATGCGAGGGTGATACAGTTTGCCATGAGAATGCCCTTTGACGCTTATGCGGTTTTCGGGCCTGAGAAATGGCGTGAAGGTGCCGCTAAATCAAATCTGCACCGGAAATCTCTTGAGACAATCATCCAGCAGGCCGTGGACACGGGTGCAATAAAGCCTGTCAAAGCTGGTCATGCGGCAAATTGTTTCTGGGCTGTTTTTATCAGCAACCTTTTTATTTTTACCAGAATGATAGGTTCTGATTATCCAGATCCGCTACCGATAGAAAAGCGAAAGCAGCTGGAGCTTATACGTGACATATCCACTTTTTGCTTTCAGGGTCTGGGGTTGGAATACGATACCTGGGGAAAATATCTCGAACATTTATCGATTGAGGGAGGTCATGATCATGAAGGTCTTTAAGTCGGAAAAAGGAAAAGCAGCGGTTCTTGAATCCTACGACAAACTTGCAGCCTCATGGGGTGTTGATAAGGAAGAGCGATATATTGAAACGCGCTTCGGAAGGACCCATGTTTTTATCACAGGGGATCAATCGAACCCATCGTTGCTGATGTTTCATGGGGTAGGTGACAACTCTGCCGTGATGTGGCTCTTAAATATACAGGAGCTGTCCAGGCATTTTTACTGCATCGCTGTAGATACTTTAGGCGGTCCGGGTAAAAGCGAGCCCAATGAGCACTATAACAAGAATGAATTCAATAATGTGGAATGGATAAACGACCTGGTTAAACAGCTGAAGCTTGACAAATTCAATATCATGGGCGTTTCTCATGGTGCGAGCCTTGCTTTTGTTTATACTCTTCACCAAAAAGACCGCATTATGAAAGCTGTGTGTATTGAGGGAGGTATAATTACAAACCCTTTTAAGTCCATTATCAATACACTTTTGCTGGCTTTTCCGGAAGTTCTGGTTCCAACTCGCAAAAATATGATAAAAATCATGAAGAAAATGAAGCCCAACTCGGATTTATTTGAAAAACATCCTGAGGTTGTGGATCATATGGTTCTTGTGACGGCCAACCACAACCAATCGGCAATGTTTCCGCACAAGCTTGAAAAGTATGATAGACAAACGGGTATGACCATTCGCGAAAAGGTATACTTTCTTTTCGGAGGCAATATGGGCTCCAGCAGGGAAGAACTGATGAAAATGATGGATGAGAGCCAATTTCAATATAAAATAATTGAGGGTGTAGGTCATGGTTTGAATCATGAAAAACCGGAGGCTGCCAATCAGGAAATCATCCGGTTCCTGCAGCAGCCAAACTCTATAATTTGATTTGTTAATAAAAATTTTTGAAAGTTTTTGCTGCTGGTTCAAGAACACCCGCTATTTCCTTTTTTCATTCCAGAGACTAGACAAAAGCGCCTTCGAAATGCTGAAGACCCTTGATTTTCAAGGGTCTTCAGACAAATTGTGGCGGAGAAGGAGAGATTCGAACTCTCGCGCCGCGTTAACGGCCTACACCCTTAGCAGGGGCGCCTCTTCGACCGACTTGAGTACTTCTCCGTGTCAAACAAAAAACTATTTCTATAAAATTGGCGGAGAGACTGGGATTCGAACCCAGGGTGAGCGTGAACCCACGCCGGTTTTCAAGACCGGTGCCTTAAACCAACTCGACCATCTCTCCACAAAATTGCTATGTTAGTATACCATGGCCTCAAAAGAAATGTCAATACCCATGAA
>JAAYJG010000276.1 GCA_012523055.1 Ruminiclostridium sp.
CTGTCCACTATTGTCAATGCCACCCGCATTTTTCATATCTCCAAAGGGCAAATCAATGAAGCCGGCAGCCATGAAGAACTGATGCTGCAGCAAGGTGATTATTATCATCTTTATATGAGCCAGTATATAATTCTGTATCGGGACACCGCGATTTAGGAAACTCTCCATTCATTTTGTCAAGCCTCCAGCTTTCATTTCATTTCTCATTTGCCGGGAGCAGTCTGGTTTTCCCTGTACCGGGCCGAAGGTTACTGTTCACAGGTAAACAGGCGCAACCTACTGAACGAAGTGATAGATCTCGCATTACTCCTGACAAGATCCTTCGCCGCGCTCAGATAAAACACATACCTCTGAAGCTACTTATGAACTTATTAGTGGGGGGTGTGAACAGTAACGACCGAAGTCCTACTTTGCTGCGATTTTCCTGCAGTGTGGTTTGCATCGTGCCTTTGATAATGGTATATTGTTATTGCAGTTGGTGATGTTTGGCCGATGGGTGGTAAATATGGAGCAGCGCCCTTTAAAACCGACGTTTTGCATGCAGAACGTAGTTTTTGTAAAGGATATCTATCGGATAACCCAATACTGGAACGATCCCGTAAATCGACCCGTTAAGTAAAGGATTTTACTCTGGAAAATCCAGCATGGAGCCACCCATTAAGCATAGATGCATGATATTATCAGAAAGCTCTGGGATGCCTGTCCCGGAAAGGACTTTCCATGAAAGCTGAAGAACTCAGAAAAAAGCATCCGGTCTGGTACCGCTTGGATAATGCCGCCATCATATACCCTTCCATTCAGTCGGAAAGGATAACAACCATGTTCCGTTTTTCTGCGACGCTGCAGGAAAAGGTTGATCCTTCTGCCTTACAGGCATCGCTTACCAAAATTATCCAACGGTTCCCCTATTACAAGGTTAAGTTGAACCGGGGCTTGTTCTGGTATTATCTTGAGCACAACCCAAAAACACCAAAGGTGGAAAAGGATGTCCAATACCCTAACGGCCGTCTTTCTCCCATTATGAACCGAAATTTTCTGTTCCGGGTAAGGTATTACAACCAGCGAATCTCCGTTGAATTTTGTCATGTTCTCACCGATGGCACCGGTGGAGTTACGTTCCTGAAGGCCTTGCTTTACGAATATTTCAGGGAAACCGGCAAGGACCTGACCGACAGCACGGGAATCCCGACCATTGATGAAGAGCCTGATCCCGGCGAGTTTGAAGATGCTTATCACCGTTTTTACAAACCTGCCCTTCCCCTCCCCGATTCCAGTGAAGCTGCTTTCCATCCAAGGGGAAAGCTTGTTAAAAAAGGGATATATCTTGTGCTTTGCGGGATTGTATCACTGAAGGATATTGTGGCCGAAGCTAAAAAGAGGCAGGTATCGCTGACGGTGTTGTTAACAGCAATCTATATCGATTCCTTGCAGGCCATGCAGAACAATTACGTCAAAAAACCCCGGCGCAAAAAACCGATAGCGGTACAGGTACCGGTTAACATGCGCAATATCTATACCACAAAGACTATGCGGAATTTCTCTCTTTTTGTCATTCCAAAAATCGATCCCCGGCTGGGGGAGTACACCTTTGACGAAATACTGAAAATCGTAAGCCTGAGCATGATGACTGAGATCAACGAGAAGTCCATCAGCCGCCAGCTGAGCCGCAATGTCGGCGGACAGCGGAATTTGCTTGTTCGTGTGCTTCCGCTGTTTCTGAAAAAGCTTTTTGTTCCGATGTTATATAAGAGGCTTGGAGAAAACCTGTGCTCCGGTACCATTTCCAACCTGGGTCTGATTACAATGCCCGCCGAGATGGAGCAGTTTGTGGAAAGAATTGATTTTATTCCGGGACCTGGACCCATCAATAGAACAGGCTGTTCGGTCACGGGTTTTAAAGACAAGCTGTATATCTCCTTCGGCCGTTTGGTTCGTGACCCGGAGCTGGAGAGAGAATTTTTCACAAAGCTTGTGAAGATGGGAATTCATGTCACGATCGAAAGCAATATATGAGAGGTGATGCCTGTGGCATATTGTGTTAAATGTGGAGTGGAGCTCGAACGGGACCTGAAATCCTGTCCCTTGTGCAGCACCCCGGTGTATTATCCGGAGGATGTGGATGAACAAACGCTAAAGCGCTACCCTGAGCGTGTGCAAAGACCACGGCCGAAACATGTGAACCTGGTTCCAAGCAAGGCCTTCGTTTATCTGATGACCTTTATCCTGATCATTCCGATCATCATCTGCCTGATGATCGATATTCGCCGCCACAGCACCATCACATGGTCATTTTACCCGGCGGCTTCCCTGCTGCTGATTTGGATCTTAATGGCCTACCCTGCCCTGATGAAGCGTTACAGCTTTATGAAGGTAGTCACCATTGACATCTATTCCGTCATCATTTTTCTAGTCTCTTTGGATGTTTATTCCGGCGGTTTTTTATCCTGGTCTGTTTATCCCGTGGCTTCACTGTTGTTGATCTGGGTTTACTTTTTGCTTTCTTTCCTTTTCAGCAATAGAAACCCCGTTTTTATCGTGATTATCGGATATATCAGCACGGCCCTGTTTCTATATCTCATTGAACAGGCCACCAAAACCATTTGGTTTTTTGAACTGGCCGTACCTATTTTGACATTGTTATCTGTTTTAGCTGCAATTGTGGTTATTTTTTCGCGTCGTATTCGGGGTACGGCTTTTCTGGGCTTGATATTTTTGGCCTTAAGCCTTCTTTGCATCGGGACCGAGATTTTTGTCAATCGTTTCGTGTTTCATCAAATCTCACTGTTCTGGTCCTTAATTGTAGCAGCTGTGCTTTTACCGGTATCAATATTTTTGTTTTTTGTACAGCGTAACGAAGAATTCCGGGTTTATCTGCAAAAAAAGTTTCACTTTTAAGCCGGGAAGATTTTTTATTGGCACAACTGGTTTTTCAGCTTTTGCTAAATACGAACTAGGGGGTACAAATGAAAGTATTGCTGGTTGCGGACAAGGAAAACGACTTTATATGGGATCATTTTGATCCCGAACGCTTTAAGGGTGTGGAGTTGATGATCTCCTGCGGAGATCTGCAGCCCAGCTATCTTTCCTTTCTGGTGACCATGATCAGTAAGCCCCTTTTCTATGTCCACGGAAATCATGACACCATCTACCTGCACCACCCTCCTGAAGGCTGTGACTCAATCGAGGACACCATTGTGGAGTATAAGGGGATCCGGTTTTTGGGGCTGGGCGGCAGTATGAAATACAGTGGCCGGGCGCATCAGTATACCGAGAAGGAAATGGACAAACGTATACGGAAGTTGAAGGGGGTCATCCATAAGCACAAGGGGTTCGATGTTCTTGTGACCCACGCACCCGCCTTTGGAATCGGTGATGGGAAAGATCTGTGCCACCAGGGGTTTATGAGCTTTAATCTTTTATTGGACAAGTATCAGCCGAAGTTCATGCTGCATGGCCATATGCATCTGGATTACGGCAGGCAGCAACGGATACAAACTTACAATAAAACCACTATTGTAAACTGCTTTGGATATCACATCATGGACATTTAGGCGGCCACCCGATGAACACAAATGCATTCAAAAAGAACCGTCCCCAATGACACACTAGAGCCTGCCGGTGGACAACTCTGATTGCAGATTCTGGGCTGTATCGGGGATCTCACCGTGAACAAAATCAAGCAGCCAACCCATGGAGAGAATTTCTTCCCGCGTGGCTGCTTTTTTGTCTGCAATTCGAACGATTCCATTCTGGTCGATCAACGGGCCGGCAAATACTTGAAAGCTCCCATCAGTGATGGCATCCCTGACCAGACTAATCAGTTTCTGGGTGTGTACCGGAACCAGTTTTCTTGAATAGAAAAAGTCCAGGATGCCGGAGTCCATTCCCCACCAGTAATTTGACATCTGTTTTTTACCTGAATTCTCAACCGCGGGCCGTGTCATTCCTCCTAAAATACTGCGCACCATCTTTTCATAGAAAATTCCCCAGTTCCATACCGGAACAGCCAGATAACGATCCGGTGTACAGGCCCCGTCCTGAATATTGCAGGTAAAGGTGTACACCCCGTATTCCCTTGAAAACTTCCGATTGGCCAGCGTATTATGGTGTGAAATGATATCCACCCCTGATTTTGTAAGGCGTGTTCCCGCCTGTGCAGAGCTTTCCTGATTGTCCCAGTCTCCCGTCCACTCCAGAAACACTTCGGTGCGGGGGTTTACCATCTTTGCCCCCAGCGCGAAAGCATTCACACCACTGATCACTTCGGTCATGGGACAGGTGGCGATGTAGCCCAGCCTGTCTGTTCTTGTCAAAGTGCCTGCAATGATCCCTGATAAAAAACGCGGCTCATGAATCCTTCCGAAATATGTACGCACATGCTTGAAGGAATAAAGGTTTGAACAGTTCAGAAAAACAATGTCGGGATACTCCATGGCGATTCTCAAAGTTGCATTGATAAAGGCCGGGCTCGTGGTGAAAACCACCTGACATCCCTGATTGACAAGCTGCAACAGGGAATGGTAGGCTTCCATCGTTTCCGGAACCTGAGTGACTGTAAGGGTTTGAACCTGATCCTCCATCACTCTTTCAAGGTGCATTCGACCCAGCTCATGGGCGTAGGTCCAGCTGGAGGTAAGAATATCCTTTGCCAGCGCAAAGCCAACCTTAATCTTACTTTCAGGGCGGATGACAGATGTCAGACGGTCGAAAATATTCCTTTCATCCGGGACGACGGGTTCTGTCTGAACTTCGATATCCTCTGATTGTTTATAATAATCCAGCTCAACAATAAATCGTTTCAGAGAAGGCCGCAGTTCATCCTCAAAGAACTGATCGGGCACCCCGTTGATCTTTATATAGTCTAAAAACGCGTCCCCGGTTGTGATGGGCAGGTTTTGACCGCCCAGTTCGTGATAAACTTTCCTGAATACCCCGTAAACCGCGCTCTGGAAGTATTTAAACCGCTCTTCCTTTTTAACCATTCTGTTGGAAGGTTCGTAGTTGCGGATCAGCTTCCACAGTTCACCAAAACGTTTTTCCTCGGAGAACCAGATCGTGTTCAGTTTAGTATGCTTGAAAAACTTAAGAAAGGCATAATAAATGCGGATATCCTTGTTCTGCTCATCGTATTTCGGGATCATTCGAATCACATGGGCAGGATAACTGAAAACATCCAGATATTTTAGAACACTGACACGTTTATTCCCTTCGATCACATAAAACCAGTTTAAGTACTCATAAACCTTGATGGCATCTCGAAGCCCCACTGTGACCTGTGCCTTGTAAACCGCTTCCCATTTTGTCGAAAACTCAGTTTCTATGTCCATCAAAGGCATAAAATTACGGGCAAAAGAGGTACTGCGCATATAGGTATAGGTACCCTTAATTTTTTTCATCGGCAGATCGAGCAGGCCAAGATCAACCTCTGAAACAAAATCAATGTTTTCCAGGATTCCGTCCAGATAGGGAAGGTACCCGTTGTGCCCCTGGGAAATATAGTTGGAATATTCTTTTAAGGCCAGCTTTCTGGCATGCAAATAAACGTCTGAGGGATCTCTCACTTTAATCACCTATTCACAGTATCGGCTGAAAATATCTTCTGCCTGTTGAATCAATTCACCCGAATATACCCTTTTCAGTAATTGATCACACTGTCGCAGTGATTGGTTAGCCTGTTCCTGTGTGATCAGCTTCCGCTCTACGGCCAAAGCCAGTTCATCCATATCCATCACGATGACACGACCATCCGGCATGACCTTTACATCCAGCAGCAGGTCAATGAGCCTGTAGAGCTTTCCGTTTTCCTTCACTTCCACATGAATGATGTCACAGTACCAGTATTTTACTTCCCTGGCCCCGTTCATCACCTTGCTGACCTTATAGCCTTCCTTCAAATAGGTACAGGAGTAACCCTTCGCGAAATCGTTTCTCGGATGTATGGGATCCCACCGGGTGATCATTTTGTGCTCATCCAGAAAAAGAATTTCATCCCCGGATATATCCACCTCTTCCTGGGGTATGAACCGAACCCGGTAGATCTTAATATTCTCCATCCAACACCTCATTCTCGTTGATTAAGATACGTTTATTATAACAACAGAAGTGTTTGCATGCAATTATATTACACAGAAAGCGCGAATCAGTAAAATGTGCTATATTGCGGATATAGAATAAATGGAGACAAAAATGTTGAATGAAAAGAAACAGGACAAAGCCAGTCATGGTTGATTTGCACCAATCGCAAACCTGAAACCGATGATCTCTATGAGATCAGTGCGTGAATCAGGTACAAAGCAATCATATGCCCGGGGTAAAACGCATAGAAGAAAAACTTCATTTTTCGCCCCTGCTCATGATTATACATTGATATTAAAAAAGCCGACAGCATGGAATACAGTTGTATGGAATGGGGAAATGCCGCATATCCGTTCTGAACAAGGCTGAGTCCCATTTCAAAACACCCATATGCCGCATGGAGCACGATGGTCCCAATGAAAATCTTTTTTATATCTGTACCGGCAAGGTAAAACATCAATATGTAAAACACACCATAAGCGCCGTAATCGGCACCGGTCACCTGTGCCAGCACCGCCATGGCGGTTGCCGCAAGCCAGGACAACAGAATGTTTTTATTCTTTAACCGATCAAACAAGGCGATGGCTGCCAATCCAAAAAAAAGGGTTGCGAAGATGTTCAGCACATAATGGGCGCCGAAAAAAGGGTTATTGGTCAGCCTTCCGTAAATGGTTGAGAACCAGTCCGGTATTTGAAACAGAACACCACAAAGCCCCAAACGCAGTAAATATTTCTTTACCGATCGGGTATGAAAGAAGCCCTGTGCAATAAAAAATGCGAACAATGGGAACGAAAGACGACCGAGGATACGCAGAAAGGTGACATGGGGAAAAAACAACGCCCCTGTATGATCAATGACCATCAGAACAATCGCGATCATTTTTAGCTGAAAAGCATTCAGACATTTTTCCATAATTCCTCACAATAACTGATTTCACGTTACTATTCAGAGGAAAGCAGGCACAGCCTGTTGAACAAAGTGACTGTCATCCTGAACGAAGTGAAGGATCTTCGCGTTAGTCCTCAGAGCCTTCGCTGCGCACAGGATAAAACACATATCTGTGAACAGTAACGATTTCATTCTAACGGATTTGAGGTTCATTTTCCATAGTTCTGCAAAAAAAATATGGTACTATTTCCCGTGCTCTGTTTTCTGCGGAGGCCTGTGATATAATGAAAGCAAATTAGAGGCTGGTCAGGGTTGAGAGATATGAGAAAGAAGGTTTCCATGGACAGTAGTTGCAGAAGCTGCATCAGAGGGGTTGCCATCGGCATCAGAAATGAGATTTTGTGCCGTGAAAAGGGCGTGGTATCCCCAAACTACAGCTGCAACCGTTTTATGGCCTTTGATCAGGATTCGCTGAAGCGCCAGATCAGTTTACGGTGCTCCGACTGCCTGCATTTTACCTTCACACCCGATACTCATAACAGCAATTACGGCGTCTGCAGCTTGTTTTCAGTTCGTAAATGCGATGGCAGCCAGAAGAAAGCATGTTCCAAGTTTACACGAAGAAGCTCCCGCACGGCATGAAGCATGTTAGCGAATAATGCACTTGTTGAACGATTATCTACTGATAATGAAAAGACCGGCAGTAACTGCCGGTCTTTTAGTTTTACATTTGTTTTTTGCTTACAGCTTTTCAAGGTATACGCTTTCGTCGCTTTCGGTCTGCTTCGTTCCGGCCTCAACCTCGATGTCGCGGTAAATGCTCATGCCGGTACCGGCTGGAATCAGCTTACCGATGATCACGTTTTCCTTCAGTCCAAGTAGCGGATCGATCTTACCCTTGATGGCGGCTTCGGTAAGCACCCTGGTGGTTTCCTGGAAGGATGCGGCGGACAGGAAGGAGTCTGTAGCCAACGATGCCTTGGTAATCCCCAGCAGAGTCCGTTTACCTTCGGATACGCGCAGGTTATTTGCTTCGGCTTCAGCATTGGACTTCTCAAACTCGAACATATCCACCAGGCTTCCCGGAAGCAGGTTGGTATCTCCGGCTTCATCCACCTTCACCTTGCGCAGCATCTGGCGGACAATCACCTCGATATGCTTGTCATTGATATCCACGCCCTGCAGCCTGTAAACCTTCTGCACCTCGCGCAGCAGGTAGGACTGTACGGCATGGATGCCCTTGATTTTCAGAATATCGTGGGGGTTTACAGAGCCTTCAGTCAGCTCGTCACCGGCTTCCACTGCCTCACCGTCGGCAACCCTTAGCCTGGAGCCATAGGGAATGAGGTAGGTATGTGCTTCACCGGAGTCGTTGCTGACAACCACTTCACGCTTCTTCTTGGTTTCTTTTAAAGCAACCACACCGGCGATTTCGGTGATGATTGCAAGACCCTTCGGTTTTCTTGCTTCAAACAATTCTTCAACACGGGGAAGACCCTGCGTAATATCGTCTCCCGCAACACCGCCGGTATGGAACGTACGCATGGTCAGCTGTGTGCCCGGTTCACCGATGGACTGAGCAGCGATAATACCCACAGCCTCACCCACATTACATTCTTCACCGGTTGCAAGGTTCAGGCCATAGCACTTCGCACAGACACCGGTTTTGGATCGGCAGGTTAATACGGAACGAATTTTTGCTTTCTTCACTCCGTTTTCCACCAGTTTGTGCGCTATTTTCTCAGTGATCAGATCATGATGGTGAACCAACACTTCTTTTGTTACCGGATCGATCATGTCTTCAGCTGCATATCGTCCTGTCAGGCGTTCTTCAAGGCCTTCGATCTTTTCACCGCTGGTAACGATATCGGTAACAGCGATGCCTTCATCGGTTCCGCAATCAGCTTCACGAACAATGACATCCTGGCTGACATCAACCAGACGGCGGGTGAGATAACCGGAGTCGGCCGTTCTAAGGGCAGTGTCGGCCAAACCCTTTCGGGCGCCATGGGTGGAGATGAAGTATTCCAAAACGTTCAGGCCTTCACGGAAGTTGGACCGAATCGGAATTTCAATGGTTTCACCGGAGGTATCGGCCATCAGGCCGCGCATACCGGCAAGCTGGCGGATCTGGTTCACGTTGCCGCGGGCACCGGAGTTGGACATCATGTAAACCGGATTAAACTTATCCATGCTGGCAATCAGCGCATTCTTAACATCTTCAGTAGTCTTGTTCCAGGCATTGACGACCGCGTTTTTACGTTCTTCCTCGGTGATCATCCCACGGCGGTATTGCTTGGTGATCATTTCGACCTTCTTATCGGTTTCCTCCAGATACTTTTGTTTGATCTCAGGAATGATCATGTCGGAAACACCGATGGTGACGGCACCTTTGGTGGAATACTTGAACCCGAGCTTCTTAATATCATCCAGAACCTGAGCAGTAACATTGGCACCGTTTACACGGATGCAACGGTCAATGATTTTACCCAGTTCCTTTCTGCTAACCAGATAATCAATTTCAGGCTTGAACAGATTATCCGGATCGTCTCTGTCCACAAAGCCCAGATTCTGCGGAATAGCCTGGTTAAAGATCAGCTTTCCGATGGTGGTTTCAACGATACCTCTTTTCTTTTCTCCGTCAACGGTTTTCGTAATGCGAACCTTTATGCGGGCGTGCAGCGAAATGTACTTGTTGTCGTAAGCCATCTGAGCTTCTTCCTGTGAGCTGAATATCTTGCCTTCGCCAATGTCGCCTTCCTTATCAACGGTGAGGTAATAGCTGCCGAGAACCATGTCCTGCGTAGGCACGGTAACCGGCTTTCCATCCTGAGGCTTTAACAGATTGTTTGCAGACAGCATCAGGAACCTTGCTTCAGCCTGCGCTTCAGCAGACAGCGGTACGTGAACGGCCATCTGGTCACCGTCGAAGTCGGCGTTATAGGCGGTACAAACCAGCGGATGAAGCTTCAGCGCACGGCCTTCAACCAATACGGGCTCGAAAGCCTGAATACCCAGACGGTGCAGCGTCGGTGCGCGGTTCAACAGCACAGGATGTTCCTTGATAACTTCTTCGAGAACATCCCACACTTCGGGGCGGACGCGTTCGACCATCCTCTTCGCGCTCTTGATATTATGGGCAAGCCCTCCTTCGACGAGCTTTTTCATCACAAAGGGTTTGAACAGCTCCAACGCCATTTCCTTTGGCAGGCCGCACTGGAATATCTTTAACTCCGGGCCGACGACGATAACCGAACGTCCGGAATAGTCCACGCGTTTACCCAAAAGGTTCTGGCGGAAGCGGCCTTGTTTACCCTTTAACATATCGGACAGGGACTTCAGCGGCCTGTTGCCGGGGCCTGTAACAGGGCGGCCGCGACGGCCGTTGTCGATCAGCGCGTCGACGGATTCCTGAAGCATTCTCTTCTCATTGCGGACAATGATCTCGGGAGCACCCAGGTCTAAAAGCCTTTTCAGGCGGTTGTTGCGGTTGATCACACGACGGTACAGGTCGTTCAGATCGGAGGTGGCAAAACGCCCGCCATCCAGCTGTACCATGGGGCGCAGCTCGGGCGGAATGACCGGTACCACATCCAGTACCATCCATTCGGGCTTGTTTCCGGAGACACGGAAGGCTTCCACAACCTCCAGCCTTTTAATCGCACGGATTTTTTTCTGGCCGCTGGTATCTTCCAGCTCACCACGCAATTCTTTTGCAAGGGCATCCAGATCGATTTCCATTAACAGTTCCTTGATGGATTCGGCACCCATGCCCGCGCGGAAATTGCTTCCGAATTTTTCGATACTGTCCCTGTATTCCTTTTCATTTAAAATCTGCTTCTTTGACAGAGGGGTCTGTCCCGGGTCGATGACCAAATAGGAAGCAAAATACAATACCTTTTCCAGTGCCCTCGGTGACATGTCGAGCAAAAGGCCCATGCGGCTGGGGATACCCTTGAAATACCAGATGTGTGAAACCGGCGCAGCCAGCTCGATGTGACCCATTCTTTCACGACGCACCTTTGAACGGGTTACCTCAACACCACAGCGGTCACAGACGATCCCCTTATAGCGGATGCGCTTGTATTTGCCGCAATGACATTCCCAGTCCCGGGTGGGACCAAAGATTCTTTCACAGAACAACCCGTCTCGTTCCGGCTTCAAGGTTCTATAGTTAATGGTTTCGGGTTTTTTAACCTCTCCGCGTGACCATTCACGTATTTTTTCCGGAGAAGCCAGGCCTATCCGTATCGCATCAAAATTGTTCAATTCAAACATGCTCTGTCACCTCCTATACGTCATCGTCTTCGTCAAGCAGATCATCACTGTCATCCGCCGCAAACAGTTCGTCCACGGCATCCTCATCCAGTTCATCCGCATTGTCGAGATTATCCAGCTCTAAATCCACGTTAAACTCGTCATCCACAAATTCACCGGTTTCTTCAAGGCCTTGATCCATGCTGGTGTACATTTCATCTTCACGGCCTTCCAGGTTCACATCCAGCTCTTCCAGATCATCATCCACCGATTCCTTGATTTCAATTTCTTCGCGCTCTTCGCTGAACACCTTGACGTCCAGTGCCAGAGACTGCAATTCCTTCATCAGAACCTTGAACGATTCCGGAATGCCCGGTTCGGGAACATTCTCACCCTTGACAATAGCCTCGTAGGTCTTCACGCGGCCTACGACGTCGTCGGACTTAACCGTGAGAATTTCCTGCAGGCTGTATGCCGCGCCGTATGCTTCCAGCGCCCACACTTCCATTTCACCAAAGCGCTGGCCGCCAAACTGAGCTTTACCACCAAGAGGCTGCTGTGTAACCAGCGAGTACGGGCCTGTGGAACGGGCATGAATCTTGTCGTCAACAAGGTGGGCAAGCTTCAGGTAGTACATGTAGCCCACGGTTACACGATTATCGAAAGGCTCGCCGGTACGGCCGTCATACAAGACGGTTTTACCATCCTCCGGCAGGTCTGCTTTGATCAATGTATCGATAACATCCTGCTCGTTAGCCCCGTCAAAGACCGGAGTGGCAATTTTCCAGCCCAAAGCCTTTGCGGCATAGCCAAGGTGGACTTCCAGCACCTGACCGATATTCATACGGGACGGAACACCCAGCGGATTCAAAACGATTTGCAGCGGCGTGCCATCGGGCAGGAACGGCATATCTTCCACCGGAAGGATTCGGGAAATAACACCCTTGTTTCCGTGGCGCCCTGCCATCTTGTCCCCGACAGAGACCTTTCTCTTTTGAGCAACATATACGCGTACCAGCTGGTTGACGCCCGGAGGCAGCTCGTCACCGTTATCACGGGTGAATACGCGAACATCCACAATAATACCGGACTCACCATGGGGAATGCGCAGGGATGTATCCCTGACTTCCCTGGCCTTTTCACCGAAGATCGCGCGCAGCAGCCTTTCCTCGGCGGTCAGCTCGGTTTCTCCTTTCGGAGTGACCTTACCCACCAATACGTCACCGGCACGAACCTCCGCGCCGATACGGATGATTCCGCGCTCATCGAGATCCTTCAGGGAATCTTCGCTGACATTGGGAATATCGCGGGTGATCTCTTCAGGGCCAAGCTTGGTGTCACGGGATTCAGACTCGTATTCTTCAATATGGATGGAGGTATATACATCATCACGAACCAGCTCTTCGCTGATCAATATAGCATCCTCGTAATTGTAGCCTTCCCAGGTCATAAACCCGATCAGCACGTTCTTACCCAGAGCGATTTCACCCATCTCGGTGGATGGGCCATCGGCAATGACATCCCCCGCCTTCACAGCCTCACCCTTCTTCACGATGGGACGCTGGTTGATGCAGGTGCCCTGGTTTGATCTTTGATATTTCAACAATCTATAATGATCTTTCGTCCCATTGTCCTGACGAACGACAATTTCACCGGCGGTAACCTTTTCAACCACACCGTCGTTCCTGGCCAGGATAACAACGCCGGAATCCTTCGCGGCCGTATATTCTATGCCGGTTCCTATCAGGGGGGATTCGGGGCGGATGAGGGGCACAGCCTGACGCTGCATGTTGGAGCCCATCAGTGCGCGGTTTGCGTCGTCGTTCTCGAGGAAGGGGATCATTGCGGTTGCGACGGACACCAGCTGTTTCGGTGAAACGTCCATATAGTCCACACGGTCTGCGTCCACTTCGAGAATTTCTTCATGGAAGCGGCAACCGATACGCTTACTGAGGAAATGTCCTTCCGAATCGAGGGGTTCGTTGGCTTCGGCAACAATATAGCCGTCTTCTTCGTCGGCAGTCATATAAAACACTTCGTTGGTAACATGCTTGGTTTCCTTGTCGACCCGGCGATAGGGAGCTTCGATGAACCCATATTCGTTGATTTTGGCATAAGTACTTAAAGAGCCGATCAACCCGATGTTCGGGCCTTCAGGGGTTTCAATGGGGCACATGCGTCCATAGTGGGAATGGTGAACGTCACGAACCTCGAAACCCGCCCTCTCACGGGACAGACCACCGGGGCCCAGTGCGCTGAGACGGCGCTTGTGGGTCAGCTCGGCCAGGGGGTTGGTTTGATCCATAAATTGTGACAGCTGCGAGCTTCCAAAGAACTCCTTGATGGCAGCGGCCACCGGACGGATATTGATCAGCGCCTGAGGTGTGACAATATCGATGTCCTGGATGGTCATCCTTTCACGAACAACACGTTCCATTCTGGCCAGGCCGATGCGGAACTGGTTCTGCAGCAGCTCGCCCACTGAACGTAAGCGGCGGTTACCCAGATGGTCGATATCATCCAGGGTACCGATGCCGTCATCCAGGCACAGAATGTAGTTTACGGAGGAGACAATATCTTCAATGGTGATGTTTTTTGGAATGAGCAGATCTTTATTAGCAACGAGGCCGGCTTTTATCTCTTCGTCGGTTTCATATTCCTTCAAAATTTCCTGAAGAACATCATAACGTACTTTTTCTGTAATGCCGACGTCCGATGTCTTGAAATTGATGTATGGCTGCAGATCGACGGTATTGTTTCCAATGATGCGCAGGGTCTTGCCGCTGACATCGATGTGAACCACATTAATACCGGAATTCTGGATCTGCCAGGCAAGTTCCTCGGTAATGACTTCGCCCTTGTTCACGAGAATTTCACCGGTCTGACCGTCAGCTATGTTTTCCGCGGCAACCTGGTTCCAAATACGTATGGCCAGAGCAAGCTTCTTATTGAACTTGTAACGCCCAACCTTGGACAGATCGTACCGCTTCGGATCGAAGAAAAGGTTGTGTAAAAGGCTGCTAGCGCTTTCCACCGTAGGCGGTTCACCGGGACGCAGGCGCTTGTACACCTCGAGCAGGCCTTCCTCTTCGCTTTTGGTATTGTCCTTCTGGATGGTGGACAACAGCTTTTCATCCTCGCCAAACAACTGCAGCAACACCGCATCTGTACCAAAGCCCAATGCTCTGAGAAAAACAGTGATAGGTAGTTTTCGGGTACGGTCAATTCTGACGGAAACAATATTGTTGGAATCGGTTTCATATTCCAGCCAGGCACCCCTGTTGGGAATGACCGTGTTGGAATAGAGCTTTTTACCGATTTTATCGCGATCCATGGCATAATAGATGCCAGGAGAACGAACCAGCTGGCTGACAATAACGCGTTCGGCACCGTTGATCACAAAGGTACCCGTATCGGTCATCAACGGGAAATCCCCCATGAAGATTTCCTGCTCCTTCACCTCGCCGGTTTCCTTGTTGATCAAACGAACCTTTACCTTCAGGGGCGCGGAATAGGTGGTGTCCCTTTCCTTGCATTCCTGAACGGTATACTTTATGTTATCATCCAGCGAGTAGTCGATAAACTCCATGACCAGGTTCCCCGTATAATCGCTGATAGGGGAAACATCCCTCAAAACCTCTTTCAGACCTTCTTTCAGAAACCACTCGTAGGAGTTTTTTTGAATTTCGATCAGATTTGGCATTTCGAGGACTTCATGGATCTTCGAGTAGCTCATACGAGTTGTCTTGCCCAATTGTACTTCATGTGCCATTCACTATCACCTCATACTGTCATTGTGGTCTATCTTTATCCCGCTGCACGGTATAAAACCGGCCGCGAAGGAAAAAAATAAGTAAGCTGCGGTTCTCATCCTTTATCACAGCCCAGCTGCGATATGTACCTTTAGAAGAAAAAACTAAGGATTTTACTTTCCGGACAACAAAAATAGATTAGGGAAAAACGCGTACCAAAACCATGAACCTAATCTCAATCATGCTGTTATAAGGCTGCATTATTACAGTTCAAAACGCTATCCTTCTCCTAATCCATCATTAAGCTGTAAATTGCTTTAAATCATATTGTACCCTGCGTACATTTGTGTTATAATAAACGCAGATATTATTTCCCATGGGGAAAGTATGCCTGGCCACAATATGATAATGCAGTTTATAATTTTACCATAGGCTTTTTTCAAAGTCAATGTTTTTTTTGAATACAGTACAAGGGGGGATCGGGTACCGATCTCCCTTTTTGTTTAACGTCTTTCGGGCCTATTCTTCCAGTCTTATTTCAAAACGGTCAAATTCAACAGGTTCAAAAAACTGATCGGCATGAAAGGAAGTCCACTTAAACCGCACGAATTCCCTTGTATTCTTACCCACCCAAAGAGGAACGGAGATGCCCAGTTTTTTGCAAACCTCCACCAGGGATGACTCCAGCTGTTTTTGAAACCTTCCCTGTCCGGACAGAACTGACTCATCCTGCATCAGGATGAC
>JAAYJG010000277.1 GCA_012523055.1 Ruminiclostridium sp.
CCGCTTTTATAAGCTCTCTCAATATTATCGGAGAAGGGGAAGAACGCATCAGAACCCAGGGTTACGTTTTGCATTTTGTTCAGCCATGCTCGTTTTGCTTCTCTGGTGAATACTTCAGGTTTCACCTTGAAAAGCTTTTGCCACTGGCCTTCTTTGAGGACATCCTCATATTCCTCACCGATATACAGATCAATGGTGTTGTCACGATCAGCCCTTCCAAGAGAATCGACAAACTGCAGCCCCAGCACCTGCGCAGACTGACGCAGGAACCAGTTGTCAGCCTTGCTTCCCGCAAGCCTTGTGCAATGAATTCTGGATTGCTGGCCGGCCCCGATGCCAATGGCCTGGCCATCCCGGACATAACAAACGGAGTTTGACTGCGTGTATTTTAAAGTGATCAATGCAATTTTCATATCGATGAAAGCACTGTCCGGAATATCCTTATTCGTGGTTACGATATTCGCAGGAAGATCACCATCGATATCCAAATCATTTCGGCCTTGTTCAAAGGTAATCCCAAACACCTGCTTTTTTTCAAGCGGATCCGGAATATAGCCGGGGTCGATTTGAATGATATTGTATTTACCGCTTTTCTTTGACTTGAGGATCTCAAGGGCTTCATCGGTGTATCCGGGGGCGATAATCCCGTCGGAAACCTCCCGTTTAATCAGGTTTGCCGTGTCGACATCACAAACATCGGATAATGCGATAAAATCACCAAAGGAGGACATCCTGTCGGCACCTCTGGCTCTGGCGTAAGCACATGCCAGCGCAGACAGTTCACCAAGGTCATCCACCCAATAGATTTTGGATAGAACATCGGAAAGCGGGAGGCCGACGGCAGCTCCGGCAGGCGATACATGCTTGAAGGATGTTGCTGCCGGCAGGCCCGTTGCTTCTTTTAGTTCCTTTACCAGCTGCCAGCCATTAAACGCATCCAAAAAATTGATATAACCCGGCTTGCCATTCAATACGGTAACGGGCAGCTCCCCGGCGTTGTCCATAAAGATTCTGGACGGTTTTTGGTTGGGATTACAGCCATACTTTAATTCAATTTCGTTCATGTTGCACCTCTTTTCATGGATCTATCCGTTTTTATTTACGATCTTCGTTTCATACTGACCCGATGAAATATCGATAAACCGAATAAACAGCGATACCTTGTTTTCTTCATTCAGGCTGTTCCAGATCATATCGGTGAAAGCGTTAATATCATCCGGGATTTCAACAGGCTTTGGCTCACCTTCAAAGCTTGGCAGCGGATCGCCGTCATGCATATAGGTATGGATGAAATGCCCCTGCCCGGCGAGAGGTTTTTCATAGGCAAAGTTGAATCGGTTGCAGGCGGCGGGGTCACCATTGCTGCTTTTGAGAATGGACAGCGCATAGTTATAGTTACCGTTATTTATATGCATAATACCTGAAATGCGAGGGGTGTAGTTTGGGTTGTCGGGCTCAAATTTACGGCCCCGCAAAGACTGCTCAAAAGTGAGCTGGGTATCCATGCCCTCATAGATCGTATCTGTTTGGTCACCATTGGTTACAATGGTTTTGTTCCCCAGCACTTTTACCGGAGCATAGATGATCAGGCTTGGATCGATGAGCTTTGAAGGGTCGAATGCCTCCGTGCGGATTCCTTCCCCGTCTTCAACAAAAATCCTGTTTCTGCTATTTGTGCTTCTTCCCATGATGAAGTAAGCAGCTGCAGCCCTGCCGCCGTCTTTGGACCTGCCAAGGACGATCCCCCTGCCTGGATATGTATTGGTTCTAAGTTCCTGTTCAAGTGACAGCATCTTCATCTCTGAGTACCTCCTGAAAAACCATCCTGAAATAAAAAACGCCTGAACAAACCTTTTCGTTTGCCCAGACGGTCGGCTTCAATACACTTATGCTCCCTGCAGGTGACCCTGCCACATCTGTCACCCAGATGCTTTCCGTCAGTTGCATAGCCTTCAGAAATAATATATATGATTAGCTGAAAAGTTTCAAGCCTTTTTTAGTTCGTCTCCCTGATAAATATAGGGAGTCCCTTGCATGAACATCAGGCATGTCGCAAGCATCTTCGCGCTCTTATTCCAGAATACGGGATTGGAGGTGTCCCCAAAACGAGATACAGCACGTGGTTGGTCATGATTACCCCAGAAAAGGCTGTTCCATGCCCGCTCTCTCAGGTCTGTCTGCCATTTGGACAGTATTCTTTTCAATTCCGGCAGCGCGTACTTTTTCGTCGTCCACTTCCCATATTGTCCGGCATCAATATCCATAAGGTCAAACTGGTCTTTTGCGTGGTTAATTCGAATTTGGGTCAAATAAGAAAAGATGGTCTGTCCGTATATTTGCTTGAATATCCTGTTTAAATGGTCAAAGGAGACTAATAGCTCGTTTTCAATTTTTTCTCCTGTTATTTTGTTGCTGTAATTGTTATGCATATAATGAATCAGTTCGATAGTTTTATTCATACTCCGTGTATACTTACGACTTTTCTTTGCAGCATACAACTGTGTTACATAATCGCGGGACAACTCCATCAAAAGCAAACCGGTAAGATTCGCTAAAGCCGGACGGTATTGCTCCAGTCTTTTGGTGTATTCTGATATACCCATTTCAAATAGTTGTGTACAAGGACTATTCAGTGATAACGATAGTAAAGCATACCGCTTGACCGCGTTCAGTCTGTTTAAGCGTATAACTGATATCCTGTGGCCTCCCGTCATTATAATCAGGACAGCTGGCATATATGCCCTTGATTTCATAATCAACTAACGCCTCGATGAGTAAATTGTTTACAATCTCCGGCCCTTTCTGAAATCTGTTCCAGAAATCATGCTCCAGACCTGTCAAATTAACAAGCTGAATGACATATTTATTATTTGCCCGGCCTATTACCGTCCAAACAGCATTGACTTCCGGAAAGGGGCTGCAAGTGGCTCCGGTGAACTGGAATTCTGTGTTTATACCCCCGGTAAACTCCGCGGATATATCCTCAACAAGCCTCATATCTAACAATTCCGACATTCTGACGACGTGGTCAAGATATTTTTGAAGCTCGGCTTGAAAACCCAGTCGCAAAGGTTTGTGCTCGGCATAGTAAGGGTCACACAGGACACAAGCGTTCTCGCCGAGGACGAGTTGTGTCCCGCCGCTGGCATGGATGACCGAATAGGCTAATAAGAGGGCATTTTCTGCAGCCGAAATTTCATCGGGTGTATGCGCAGTCTTGAAGGCGGACATATACGCAGCCAGAATGACCGGCTTTCTTTGCCCAATAATCAAACCTTTCCGAACCAGCGATACTAAATGCGAATACCGTTCATAAGGAGGCCATACCTCAATGTATACCGCATCGACCGGACTTTTGGCGACTGCTTCAACCGGCCAGTTACCCACGCAATTGAAAATGACGCCCGTATTGAGGTTCACGCTTTTCAAGCATTCTTTGACATCATGAATAAGCGTCGAAAATTCTGCGGCGAGGTCAACGGGTACACCGTCCACATTATATGCATCCTTGGGAAACCCATAAGTGTCCATATGAATGCCCATAAATCCAGTCTTTTGTGTTACCCCGCAAAACTCAGACAGAATATGCCTGCGCCATGAACTCCCCTTGCTGATATCCATAAACTGCAGCCATCCACCAAAGCTCATGGGTTGTCCATTTTTACAGTACAATCCCCACTCTCTGTGTTCTTCCCAAAAAGAACGAGAAGCTGCATATATTGCTCCGTATGCCATAGGAGCTATTCCTCCCGCCCTGCATTCTTCCACTTTGTGCAAGACCGTTGAATACGACAAAACTCTGCCAAGGGGGTCGGTATATTCAGGTACGGGAGGAATAAGAGATTCGTGCTTGAACATCCAATCGTAAAACTGAACCACATTAAAATGCGCTTTGATTAGCCACGATACATCACCGCTGTCACTCTCATCTTCTTTAGCAAAATCACTCATAAAGGCGTAGCGAATATGATCTTTCCAGTCATATACTACGTCGAAAGCCGTCGATATTAAAACTCCATCGACAATGGCATCAACGCCGTATCCACCCCGCTTCTTGTTCCAATCATTCCTTCCGGAAACAGAAAAGGTATCTTTATGCCTTTTAAGATAATGCTCTGCGGTATCAGGTTCAAAAACCCCGGAAGCATGAGCGTAAATAAGTATAGCTTGAATAATACCTGGCGCCCATAAAAAGGGTGCTTTTGCCGTTGTATGTTGGAATAAGTGCGGGAACAATGTCATTCAATCTGTTCAAGTTTTGTAAAGCCGTCATCAGTGAGAACACCACCGAACAACCAGAAATACGGGTATAAGTCCCAACCGCCTACACCGGAAACATTGAGCTTAAACTGACCGTCATTGTTTGCCTTCACCGCGTCAATGAAAGCTTCCATTCGATTTATATTAGCGGGACAACGGGGACAGGTTCCTTGTCCCACTTACCACCTTTTGCCATAAATAAAAAACCAGCTTCCCGGCTTATTGTTTTGTCGAATCCTTAGTGCAGAGACACTAAAAAGAAATGGGACAAGGTACCTGGGCCCCGCCCCCTGTCCTAATCATCTTGCCAGCGATTAGCCCTTCAACTTCTCTTTAAAAATTGATATACTGAATGGTGGGGAATACCAGAATGAATGTTTTGAGATATAAGTGAGGAAGAGTATGATAAAAAAATTTAAGTGCATCATATTGTTTACTTTAGTAATTTGTGTTTTAACTTCCTGTGGAACAATTAAAAAAGAAAATTTGAAGAATATGGAAAGCAAAAGCTTTGAAAATTATACTTTGTTTTATGAAGAAGAAATACCTGCTAAGCAAATAAAGGATTACGACATAATAACCAATAATATGTATATTTATCTTACAAAAAAGATGGGGCTTGATTTTGAAAAACCACATTTTAATCTGGCTGTTCTCCCAATCGAAAATGAAGTAGTACAATTTCACGAAAGAAATACCAATGCTTGTACAGATTATGAAAATATATATTTAATTGATATGTTCAATTTATCGGAACAGATGTATAAAGAGTATGGAGAACCCCCTGAAGGTATTGCAAATGATTCATTCCAGCATGAATTAGCACATCTAATGACATATGGTGTTATAAAATATTCACAGAGTAATAAAGCAAGACCAAATGAAATGAATGCTGTTTCATTTTCACTTATTGATTTTACAACAACAGAATTTAAGTTACGTAATGATATTAAAGATGTTATAAAAAATAATTATGATGAAGAACAGTATAAGAAACTGAAGGCAGAAGGAATAGTATCTCTAAAAAATTCAACAAAGGACAGATCGTCAGCAATTTATTTACTATATCTTCATTCGAATGAAGAATACAGCAAAGTCATTACTTTTCTTGAAGCAAAGAGTATAGACGATTTTATCAAAAAGGTTAATTGGGATAAAAATGATGATGCGCTATATATGAAGTGGCTAGATGAATTTCTGGATGGCTGAATCGACAATTGTAAAAATTCTGAAAGCCCCACGTTCATGTGGGTTTACGAACCTAAAGACTGCCCATTTCGTATAACGATGCATTTGCATGGGACAACGGGGACAGGTCCCTTGTCCCGTTTACAACATTTTGTCATACATAAAAACCAGCTTCCCAGTTTATTGTTTTGTTGGATTCTTAGTATTAAGAAACGTAAAAAAGAAATGGGACAAGGTACCTGTCCCCCCCGTCCCCTTGTGTCCTGTTTGTGTTGCCTACAGGTGATAATGGCCGGCCGCTTCGGGCTGATACAAGATTTTCAGGATTTGAATCTTTGTTACACCGGAGGGAACCTCCCATTGAACCGTATCTCCCTCGCGATAGCCTAAAATAGCCATCCCGATAGGGGAGAATACGGATAACTTCTGCTCCGACCAATCGGCATCATCCGGATAAACCAGCGAAACCTCGGTATCATCGCCGTTCAGACACAGTAACACACGGGAATTCATGGTGACGATATCTCTTGGTAGTTCCTCCGGTGTTACTACGGTCGCCCTTTTTATTTCATTCTCAAGATCTGAAATGGCCTTTTCCGTAATGCCATCATCAAAAAACATGTCTTTAAGAAGCGTTTGTAATCTCTCTTTGTCAACTTCAGTCATGTATAACATCTCACATACACTAGCCCTTTCTTTGATAGACTTCATATACTGTTCCATTACTGTTCCATTTTATTCTGTAACCATAGAACCAAAGCGTGGGCATTTTCCCAAGTCACTTCAGAGCGCAAAAAAACAAAAGGCACTGTTTACTTCCCGCTTTCATCATCATTCAAGCGCTGTCGTAACCATTCAAGCCTTTCATAGAAAAGACATGATATGACGGTCCTTTCCATGGGTTTATTATATACGACTGGAAGCAAATTGTCAATTTGTTATGAATCGGGTAACATATTTGTTAACCTGTGGAATGCTGATATTCAGCTCCAGTCATCCACTACATTTCATCCATACAGCCAAAAAGCCTGCCATGCTGAAGCATCGGTATGGAGCGTATGGTCACCGCCAGAATCTATTTAGAATGGCGGAACACAAAAAGAAACCTTCATATACAATTTTTTTTCATTGCGGTGCGTGCACGAAATCCTCTGGTTGACAATGAAGAATGACGTTGTTACAATAGGAATATGCAGGTCGTATCAAAGGCTGAAAATGCATATATTTATGGATCGTCGCTGCTTGTCTACCGGGCATTACACTTGACTGACGCAAATAGAGCGATTAACCGGATATATAGATGATACCGATTTGAAACTGAAAGACAACTGAAAAAAGAAGCTGATTGCAACTTTTGTTCCCTCGTCTTTCAAATTTCTCACCTGCAGGGCAGGAATCCCACTCGTCATTCTACCCTCGATTTCGAGGCATAAGTAATATGGAGGTTTTGTTATGAGCAACACATCTTATAATCCGTACGCAATCGCGCAGCAACAATTTGATTCCGTAGCTGCGAAAATCGGTCTGGATA
>JAAYJG010000278.1 GCA_012523055.1 Ruminiclostridium sp.
CCCCTTTGAACGCTGGATGTTCACCTTTTTGCCCTCCAGCCGCTTCAAAATCGAATTTTTTTCCTTCTCATTATAGGCAAACCAGATTTTGTCCTTATAGCTGATCTCAAACAACGGAGATTCCGCAATAAACACCTTTCCCTCCTGAAGAAGCGTGGGGGTAAGGCGATACAGCATGGCCAGGATCAATGTGCGGATCTGGAAACCATCAAAATCGGCGTCGGTACAGATGATGACTTTATCCCAATGCAGGTTCTCCATATCGAAGGTACTCAGATCCTTGTTGTGCTTGGTTTTAATCTCTACACCGCAGCCCATGACCTTCAACAGGTCGACAATGATCTCATTCTTAAATATGCTTTCATATTCGGCCTTCAGGCAGTTCAAAATTTTCCCGCGGACAGGCATGATGGCCTGGAATTCGGCATCCCGGCCCATTTTGCACGAACCCAGTGCCGAATCACCTTCAACAATATACAGCTCGCGTTTTGAAATGTCCTTGGTGCGGCAATCTACAAACTTTTTCACCCTGTTGGCCAGATCAACCTTTCCAGCCAGCTTTTTGCGAACGTCAAGCCTGGTCTTCTCGGCAGATTCCCGGCTTCTTTTATTCACAAGGATCTGATTTGTAAGCCTGTCTGCTTCGTCCTTGTTTTCAATCAGGTAAACCTCCAGACGCTCTTTCAGAAAATCGGTCATGGCCTCTTGAATAAACCTGTTTGTAATGGATTTCTTGGTTTGGTTTTCATAGCTGGTGATCGTTGAAAAAGAGCTGCTGACAAGAAGCAGGCTGTCCTGAATATCTACAAAGGTGATTTTGGACTCGTTCTTATTGTATTTGTTATTATTTTTCAGATATTTATCCAGTTCATAAACAAAGGCATTCTTCACAGCCTTGTCGGGAGCGCCGCCATATTCGAGAAAGCTGGAATTGTGATAGTATTCCAGCACGTTCACCTCATTGTGGAACAAAAAGGCCACCTGCATCTTCACTTTGTATTCAGGCTTATCTTCTCTGTCTCTCCCCTTGGCAGAAGCTTCAAAAAACTGTACATTTGTCAGTGCTGAATCACCGGCAAGCTCTCCGACATAATCCATAATACCCCGTTCATAAAAGAAGGTTTCGGTATTTCCAGACAGCTCATCATAAAGGATAAATGTAAGACCCGGGTTTACAACGGCCTGTCGCCTCAGTGTCTCCCGGTAATACTCCATGGGGATTTTAATGTCGGTAAAAACCTCCAGATCGGGCTTCCAGTGCTGAATGGTGCCGGTATGCGCATATTTCGCCTTTTCCTTTTTCAGTCCGCCAATGTTTTCTCCCTTTTTAAATTCCAACGAATATTTAAAGCCGTCCCTGAAGACGGTGACTTCCATGAACTCGGAGCTGTACTGAGTTGCGCAGGCACCAAGGCCATTCAGCCCCAGACTGTATTCGTAATTTTCCCCGCTGTTGTTGTCATATTTTCCGCCTGCGTACAACTCACAATAAACCAACTCCCAATTGAATCGTTGTTCATTCTGATTGAAATCGACGGGGATTCCGCGGCCTTTATCTTCCACGGTTATTGAAAAATCGCTGTGCCGAATAATCTTAATCTCATTGCCATACCCTTCACGGGCTTCGTCGATGGAGTTGGACAGAATTTCAAAGAAAGAGTGCTGACACCCCTCAAGCCCGTCGGACCCAAAGATAACACCCGGACGCAGTCTGACTCGGTCGGCGCCTTTTAATGATATGATACTCTCATTGCCGTAATTTTGGTTTTCTTTCTTCATTCGTACACCCACACCCCGTTTAGTTTGGTTTTCTGTAGCACAAGACTGCCTTGCACGGCGTCTTCAAAGAACTCATGTTCTATTTTATT
This sequence comes from Ruminiclostridium sp., assembly GCA_012523055.1. GTDB lineage: Bacteria > Bacillota > Clostridia > DSM-8532 > DSM-8532 > JAAYJG01. Next base: position 1,869 of record JAAYJG010000278.1, read on the forward strand.
GTATTACAACAAAATGCTTTGCGCAAGCAAAACCCATATAGCCGTTGGAACGGTTTTGTTTGATTGACCTAAATTGGTGTTAAAAGAACCGTCCCCGGTGATTCAAAAGAAAATCCGGCGTCAGCCGGATTTCTCTTATGAAGCAGAATCAATATTTTCGGTTTGTTTCTTTTTCTTCGGCGGGAGCGCCTTCTTGGTTTCATTCACCACCAGGGCGGGTTCACTACCCGCTGTAATGGCTTCCTTGTCGAGAATGCACTTCTCTACATTTTTCTTGGAAGGAATGTCATACATTACATCGGTTAATGCCTCTTCCATAATGGAACGAAGACCTCTGGCGCCGGTTTTTCTTTCGAGTGCCTTATCGGCGATAGCCTCGAGGGCTTCATCTTCGATGACCAACTGAACGCCGTCCATTTCAAACAGCTTGGTATATTGCTTGACCAAAGCATTCTTCGGTTGTGTCAGGATATCGATCAGGGCTGCCTTGTCGAGGGAATGCAGCGTAACAACAATGGGAAGACGCCCGATGAACTCGGGAATCAGGCCGTATTTCAGCAGATCCTGCGGGGTTGATTTTTGGAACAGCTCGCCGATATCCTTGTCCTTGTCATTGATGCTTTCGTTATTGGCACCAAAACCAATGGTTTTTTTACCGATTCTGTTCTGGATGATTTTATCCAGCCCGTCAAAAGCGCCGCCGCAGATGAACAGGATATTCGTGGTATCGATTTGAATGAATTCCTGATGCGGGTGCTTCCGGCCCCCTTGTGGAGGAACAGAGGCAACGGTGCCTTCGAGAATTTTCAAAAGGGCCTGCTGAACCCCTTCGCCGCTGACATCCCTGGTAATGGAAGGATTATCGGATTTTCGGGCGATCTTGTCAATCTCGTCCACATAAATAATCCCTTTTTCAGCGCGCTCAATATCATAATCTGCAGCCTGGATCAGCTTCAGCAGAATGTTTTCAACATCTTCGCCCACATACCCGGCTTCGGTTAACGAGGTGGCATCGGCAATGGCAAAGGGTACATTCAGAATCTTTGCCAGGGTTTGCGCCAGCAGGGTCTTTCCCGAACCGGTGGGGCCTAACATCAGGATATTGCTTTTTTGCAGTTCTACATCGGTGGTGACAAGATCGGAATTAATGCGTTTGTAATGATTGTACACCGCCACTGCCATGGCCCTTTTGGCCTTCTCCTGGCCGATGACATACTGGTCGAGGGTGCTTTTGATTTCAACCGGCTTTGGAATTTCGTCCATCTGGATATCAACACTGGTCTCTTCAAACTCCTCGCCGATAATCTCGGAGCACAGTTCGATGCACTCATCACAAATATAAACACCCGGTCCGGCAACAAGCCTTTTCACCTGTTCCTGGGTTTTTCCGCAAAAAGAGCATTTCAATTGCTTTTTCTCATCATATTTAGACACTAAACATCACCTCAAACTTTACGCTCCATGACCTGGTCGACGATACCGTAGGCTTTTGCTTCCCAGGCAGACATGAAATAATCTCTTTCCACATCATTTTGAATCTTTTCAAGAGGCTGTCCTGTTCTGTCACTTAAAATCCGGTTCAGACTGTCTTTAATTTTTAAAATCCACTCGGCATGAATCTTGATATCGGTAGCCTGCCCTTTGGCACCGCCGATGGGCTGATGAATCATGATGGTGCTGTTTGGAAGGGCATATCGTTTTCCCTTAGCGCCTGCCGTCAGCAAAAATGCGCCCATGCTGGCCGCCATACCAACACAAATGGTGGATACATCGCTTTTAACATGCTGCATCGTATCATAAATGGCCATACCTGCCGTAACAGAACCCCCCGGGCTGTTGATATAAAACTGAATATCCTTGTCGGGATCCTTTGCATCCAAAAACAGCATCTGTGCTACAACCAGGCTTGCCGTTGCGTCATTCACCTCATCGCTCAGAAATATGATCCGATCCTCCAGCAAACGGGAGTATATATCATATGAGCGTTCTCCCCGATTGCTCTGCTCAATAACATATGGTACCAATGGCATGGCTATCCCCCTTTTCTTTTGATACTGCCATCTCCGAAACAAACTCCGGCGACAGTGCACTGAGCTAATTGGCAGGGACAAAAAATTGCCTTCTGCCGTGAAGCCCTGTTATATTTATACCCATTTCCCCTGTTTCCCGCTGCATACAGCGGGTTATTTCCAATGAAACCTGCCAATCGGAATTTCCGATTTTGCTCTCTTCCAATAACCTTCCCAGCTTATGTTCCGAATAAACAGACCCAGCCAGGAATCTTCTGGTATTTTTTTCAAACCCGTTTGATTAAGCCATCATCAGCTTGATGGTTTTATTCGTGATGACGGTATCGTTAATATATTCTATATCGTCATTCTTTAAATGTTTCTTAAAATCTTCACTGCTCTGTTTGTATTTTTCGGCTGTTTCAGCAATTTCCGCCTCGATTTCCTCTTCCGTCGCGTCCACTTTCTCTTCAAGGGAGATCTTTTCCAGAACAAGCTGTGTCTTCACATCCTGCAATGCTTTATCCCGATATTCATTACGGAGGGTTTCTTCTTCCATTCCCATCATATCCAGATAATTTTTCAGATCCATTCCCTGATAGCGCAGCGACATCTCCAGCCTTTTCAGAATGTTGTCGAGCTGGCGCTCCACCATGACATCCGGGATCACTACTTCGGCGTTTTCCACTGCTCTGGTGATAATATCATTCTCATATTTTTTATCGGCATTTTCCTGTGCTGCTTTTTCCAATCCGGCCTTGATGTCGGCCTTATATTCCTCGAGTGTGTCAAACTCGCTGACATCCTGCGCAAACTCGTCATCCAGCGCCGGAATCTCCTTATACTTGATTTCATTGACTGTTACCTTGAACAGCGCTTCCTTTCCCTTGAGCGTATCACTGTGATAATCTTCAGGGAAAGTAACCTTCACTTCAACCTGTTGTCCGGCAGCCGCCCCAACGAGCTGTTCTTCAAAGCCCGGAATAAAAGTGCCCGAACCCACAACAAGCGTGTATCCTTTCGCGGTTCCACCTTCAAAGGCTTCCCCATCAACGAACCCCTCAAAGTCGATATTCAACGTGTCCTTATCCTGCACCGGACGATCTTCAACGGTGATCAGCCGTGCGTTTTTATCCTGTATTTTTTCAAGCTCTTTCTGAACATCCTCTTCAGACACTTCCACAGTGTCCTTTTCCACCTCGAGACCCTTATACTGGCCCAATTTTACTTCGGGCTTCACAGTAACCCTGGCGGTAAAGATCAAATCCTTTCCCTTGCCGATCTGTTCGATGTCAAGCTCAGGCCTGTCAACAGGAATGATATTGTTTTCCTCCACTGCCTTTTCATAGGCGTCCGGGCAGGCAAGATTAAAGGCCTCTTCAAAAAAAACACTTTCGCCGTAATATCTTTCAATATGGTTCATGGGTGCCTTGCCTTTTCGAAAACCGGGGATGTTATAACGCCCCTTGTTTTGTAAATATGCCCTTTTAAGGCTCTCATGAAAAGTATCGGCATCCAGTTCAATGGTCAATTTAACAACATTGGTCTCTACCGTTTCCACACTCGATTTCATTGTGATTAATCCTCCTAAGTTTCTTATAAAATATACGGGCAAATGATGTAATCTTTA
>JAAYJG010000279.1 GCA_012523055.1 Ruminiclostridium sp.
CAACTGTGGAAGGAGTGAGTTGAATGCAAACTAAAGCGACCATCATCAAGGTATCATTACTCTCAGCGATCGTCATGACCGAAGGCTGTGAGTTTAAAAGGATTTTAAGAAAACCCCAAATGGAAGCGGGCGCGGAGATTGACATTGATATCAAAACACAGCCGGTCAGTAAACCCATGTTTATCACGAAATTCAGGCCGTCCATAGCTTTAGGCGCCATTGCCAGTGCACTCGTATTGTTTCTTATCCTCTTTGTTGGCATCAAGCTCATAACAGGTCTGTTCTCCATTGCACCCCAGGTTTTCGCCTATATTGATGTGGATATCAACCCCAGTGTATCCTTTTCCATTGACAAAAACGCTAAGGTTATCAGTGTGGAATCGTTGAATGACGATGCAACCAAGCTTTTGGAGGGAATGGATTTCAAGGGGAAGGATATCACCGATGCCATTATTCTTTTTACAGAGAAAGCGAAATCCATGGAGTTTGATTCTTCCTTCATGCTGGTATCCGGCGCTGTTGATCAGCTGAACAAGGACTCAGATGCGAATGAAGAAATGCTCGAGGATGTGCTCTTGTCCATTGTTAACAATGAAAAAATGAAGGACTTTGAGATTCTAAGCCAGGCCGTGAAGGTATCCCCTGAAATGAAAGCCGCTGCAAAGGAAAACGGAATCACCCTTGCCAGGCAGGCAGCCTTCATCCATGCCAACAAGAATGGTGAGGACATTTCTCTGGAGGAGATAAAGGAATCAGAAACATCGTATATCTACACCATTCTGGATTCCAAGGAATCTACTGAAGACAGCTCCACAGGGGTAACCAAGGTTGTTATGGCAGATGTCATCAGTCCTACGCCCGAGGCTACACCAGAGCCCACTGCCGTACCAACGGCTTCACCCACTCCCGAACCCACAGCTACTCCTGAACCTACACCAACACCCAAGCCCACGCCTACACCCGAGCCCACACCAACGCCTAAACCTACACCAAAACCCACTGCAGCAGCAAACCCGCGAAAGGCTACCGTAAAGGCAACCGTAACCGAATCGGGCATAGAGCTTACTTGGAACAAAACCGCCAGCAGCAGCTTTGTATATTATAAAGTCGTTATATCGAAATACAATGACTCCCCAGTCTACCCACATGACGGCTATATCACTTATATTTCCGATGTAAACACAACGAGCTATTTTGTACAGCCGAACGCAGGATACAACGGGGGCGATTTCGGAGGAAAAGTAAGGCCAGGAGAAGAATACTATTTCTCGATCACCGCATGCTACAAAGATGAAAACGTCAGGGGTAACGCAGTGAAAATGACCATGCCCGGCCAGGTAGAAACATCAAGCACTGTGCGCAAGGCAACCGTAAAGGCAACCGCAACCGAATCAGGCATACAGCTGAACTGGAACAAGACCGACAGCAGTAACTTTGTATACTATAAAGTCGTTATTTCGAAATGCAACGACTCCCCGTCGTACCCGAACGATGGTTATATCACATATTTTTCTGATGTGAACACAACAAGCTATTTTGTACAGCCGAACGCAGGATACAACGGGGGCGATTTCGGAGGGAAAGTAAGGCCAGGTGAAGAATACTATTTCTCGATCACCGCATGCTACAAAGATGAAAACATCAGGGGTAACGCAGTGAAAATGACCATGCCCGGTGAAGCCAAAACAACACCCGAAACTTCCGAAACACTGAACCTGTCCTCAGTCATTCTGGACGGCAAGCTTGTATTATCCTGGAATGCATTGTCGAACAATGGCTTTAATTACTACAAGGTGGTGCTTTCAAAGTGTAATTCCACACCATCCTATCCGGATGACGGTTATCTATATGTGATCAGTGACGCAAGCCATACCGTTGAAGCAATAGATATTGGAGACTGGTATAACAGCGGCGACTTTGGCGGTCAGCTGATATCGGGAGAAAAGTACTACATCCGAATCACTGCAGTATACAATGACAAAAAAATCAACAGCAATGTTTTATACACAGCGCTTCCATAGCCAGATGGGCATGAAGTCAGGAGGCTCTGTGTGAAAAAACAACACAGCTGCCTCCCCCCTAATCTGAAGACAGGGTGCATCCGGCAGGATTGGCCTCAGGTTTTGAACAAACTTATACAGGAATTCTCCCCAAAGATGATCCGGGTCTCATGTGATGAGAACCCGGATCATCTATTTTATTCCACGCCGGTTTTTTCAGCCTTCGGTTCTATATTCAAAATAATAGAGAAGACGCTTCCTTCGCCCACCTTGCTTCGGACGTTGAGCTTTCCGCCATGGCGCAGCACAATGATTTTGGCAATGGAAAGGCCCAGGCCATGACCGCCTTTATTGCGATCCCTGGACTCATCGGCACGGAAAAACCGGTCAAATACGTTTTGCAGATCATTCGCAGAAATTCCGCAACCGGAATCCTTTACAGAAAGAACGGCCATATTCCCCTCCCTTTTCAGGCTGATGGTAACCGTTTTACCAGGCTCGGTGTACTTTTGTGCATTGTCTACAAAGATGCGCATGGCCTGCTTGATTCTGCTTCTATCACCATTGGTTTCAATTTCCTGCTCTACGAGGCCTTCGATGGTGTGTAGTTCATTCACCATCTTTGTTTCCTTCACCAGCTCTTCCATCATCTCACTCAAGGAGAAGGTTTCTTTCGTCAGAATCAGTGTGTCCTTGTCATTTCTGGCGATAAACAGCAACTTATCCACCAATTCCTTCATATTCTCGGATTCATTGCGGATGGCTTCTATGGATTCCTGCAACACCTCGGGATCTTCCTTGCCCCACCTTTCAAGCATGCGGGCATAGCCCTGGATGACTGATATGGGGGTGCGCAGCTCGTGGGAAGCATCGGAAACAAATTGGTTTTGTTTATTATAGGCGTTTTCAATTCTGTCCATCATCTCGTTAAAGGTGATGATCAGCTCTTTCAGTTCGTCCTTCGCATTGGTCACATTCAGCCTCAGGTTCAGGTTCTGACCCTTGATCTCCTTGGTCATCTTCGTCACTTCCGCAATGGGATAAAGCACATTCCTTGTTACGGAGCGTCCTCTGAGATAGATTGTCAGCAGCACTGAAGCACCCAAAAAGACAACAAAACCGAATAGAACCACCAACTCTGTCAAAATCGGTGTAATATCTCTGAAAACATTGATGATGTATAAGCCTTCGGTTCTGCTGGCCCAGTTTTGTATCATGATGAAAACAGCATTACCCCGACGGTAAAACCATATAGGCAGCCTGTCATAAGGCTTTTGCCATAAGCCAAAGGTGTTGACAAGGATTTCTCCCGATGTGTCGGAAAGGGAGATTTCCGTATCTCTTTGCATCGCAATATCATAAACGGTTTCCTTGATCGACTGGGTCGTGCTGATATCTTCAGATATCTGCTTCACATCAAGGGCCAGCGCGAAAGAATGATACGCGATAAAAACAATCAGCATCAAAACAAGGGAGGATAGAAAAGCATCTACCACCATCCGGATATAAGAGGCAGATATGCGGCGGCTCATTGAAAAACCGGCTTTTCTCATGGCACGCCTGCGCATGCCCTTTGTCATCCGTATATTCGGGGCTGAAGCCTGCTGGTTTTGCCCCGGGCGTGGGTTTTGGACGGTTTGTCCCATCTGTGCTGGTCTTTCCGCCATAAAGGGTTTCCCTTGCGTTTGAGCCGACCCCGGCTGGGGATTTCCGCTTTGCCTGACCTGTTGTTGATTTTTCAGCGAATCCTGGTTTTTGCGCGGATCGGACCCTGAACTTGCTGCCTGGTTCCCAACGGCTGCAGCCGGCTTTTTATTTCTTCTTTGAAAAATGAGCAGCCTGCTATTCTGTTTCTGTGGTTCATTCCTTGTCTTCAAAAATATACCCCACTCCACGGATGGTCTTGATGTAGGAAAGGTCGTATTTCTGGTCGACCTTTGCCCTCAGGTACCTGATATAAACATCGGTGACATTGGTATCTCCGTAGTAATCATAGCCCCAGACCTTTTCAATCAGCTTTTCACGGGTAAGCACAATGCCGCGGTTTTCCATCATATATTCCAGCAGATCGTACTCCTTTTTAGATAGTGGAATTTCCTCGCCCTTACAGATCACCTTATGGCTGGATTTGTTCAGAATGAGGCTTCCTGCTTCCAGCACATCCTCCTCTGCCTTTTTGCCGTTATGTCCCTTCCGCTTCAGGGCTACCCGTATTCTGGCCAACAGCTCCTCAATTGCAAAGGGCTTTGTCACATAATCATCCGCGCCGCTGTCCAGCCCACCCACCTTGTCAGAGACATCGTCCTTCGCGGTGAGCATGATCACCGGCAAATCGGAAGTTTTCCGGATACGCCGCAGAACCTCCAACCCGCTGAGCATGGGAAGCATCAGATCCAGAATGACCAGGTCGACGTTTCCGCTTAAGGCCTTTTCAAGTCCGTCCCGGCCATCAAACGCCAGTGCGACCTCATACCCTTCATGCTTCAGTTCCAGCTCGAGGAAACGCGCTATTTTACTTTCATCTTCCACCACTAAAATTCTTTCAGCCATGTTATTCCTCCCTGAGTGTTGTTTTGGCCTGTTCGGCTGTCAATTCATTTTCAGGATTACTCCTTCCGGTTCGCTGTTTGCTACAAACCATTCATCCTTAAAGATAAATGGAAAATAGTTCTGCTTACCTTATCATACCATATCGCAGCCAGGCCGGGTACTCCGGAGTGTGAAAACGGGTGCGATATATCCCCAGGGGAATCACTATAAGCTGCATCAGAGCGAATAACCCATATAGTGACAAATCCTCCTGTAGGCTATACAGGAGGACTTTATACCGTTTTTTAAGAACAAACCTTTTTTACTCAATGGTCATCTCGTTGTAGTCATCTTTTGGCATTTCAGCTGGTACATTCGGAGCCTGGGCAGGCTGGCTGGCCTGAGGCTGTTGCTGGCACCTGCCGGAAAACCTGTCGGCTGCTTCGCGCACCATGGAGGAAATGTTATACTCTTTTCCCTCAACCTTTTTCACACTGAGCTTGTAACCAAGTATTAAAACCAATAATAAAGCCGGAAGCGTGATATAGGGAATGAAAATGATCAGCAGCAGCAGGATGTTTACGGACATGTTCAAAATAACTCCGTTTTTGTCTTCAATGATCACCTTGTTTTCAAAACCCTTTTGGATGAGTTCTTTGAACTTTTGCCAGAACTCTCCGCCTCTTTTCTTCCACTCTTGGTTGTCGCAGCAGCCGTTATAATTGCTAAAGCTTTTATTCTGCTTGCCTTTTTCAAATTCTACAATCGCTTCGAGGACATCGCCGTTATGCCTTTCCAATAAGGCTTTCGCTTCTTCATAGCTGCAGTTTGTTCGTTTTCTTAATTGATCTACCTGTTCAAGGGTTACCATGATTGCACCTCCATGAAAATTTCAATTCCTTTGACCTTACAATGGCTATTGTACAATCGCAATATTAAGGCTCCCTTTACGATGTATTAGAGTTTCATTAAAATTAGGTTCAGCTTTTTTCATCTGATACTGCCTACTGCTGGAACTGAATCTGACACAGCTTTTTATAAATACCTTCCTCCCTCATCAGCTCCTCATGGGTGCCTTGCTCAGAAATGCCGCCCTCACTGAGCACAACAATTTTATCCGCTTTCCGGATTGAAGATAGCCTGTGTGCGATGACTATGGTTGTACGGTTTTCAATCACCCTGTCGATGGCTTCGTGAATCAGCTTTTCGGTTTCCATATCCACCGAGGCTGTTGCCTCATCGAGAATGAGGATGGGGGTGTTGCGCAGCACTGCCCTGGCGATGGACAGCCTTTGCTTCTGGCCTCCCGACAATTTAATGCCCCGCTCTCCGATCACCGTGTCATAGCCATTTTCCATCTCCTGAATGAATTCGTCGGCATGGGCGATTTTCGCTGCCTCAGCGATCTGTTCAATCGTTGCGTTCTTCATCCCATAAGAGATGTTTTCAGCAACTGTTCCGTTGAAAAGAAACACATCCTGCAGTACGATACTGATATTATCTCGCAGGGATTCGAGGGAAATATCTTTCACATCCATCCCATCGAACAGGATTTCTCCCTGATTTGGATCATAAAACCTGGCCAGCAGGCTAACCAGTGTTGTTTTTCCCACCCCCGTGGGCCCGACGACCGCAACCATCTCACCGGGATTGATCTCAAGATTGATATCCTTCAGCACATCATGGCCCGGGATGTACTGGAAACTCACATTTTGCAGCTGAATTTTTCCAGTCAGCTTTCCGACAGTCACCGCATCAGGTTTTTCCTTGACATCGGGCTCGGTGTCCAGCACCTCAAATACCCTGGAAGCCCCGGCCATGGCGTTCTGCAAGTCTTCATTGATCCTTCCCAGCGTGCTGATGGGCTGATAAAACATGGAAAGCAGCAGGATAAAAGCAACAATATCGGGAAGCGGAACTCTGTTCAGTGAAGCCAGGTACCCGCCAAAGCCGATAACCAGAACAGTACCCATGTGGTTAAAAAACTCGATGGAAGGATGATAAATCGCGCTGAGCTTCAATGCTTTCAGGACCTGATTTACATGGGCACCGGAGCTGTTGCGAACCCTGGCCTCTTCCTGGTGATGCTGGTTGAAAACCTGAATTTCCCGGATACCCGAAAGATTGTCATGCAGGGTGGCGTTGAATTCGGCCAGTTTCTGCTGTGAGGTTTTAAACTGCGGCTGAACCTTTTTGGCGAATTTGGTAATAGCCACAATCAGGAAGGGTACAGTCACCAGGCTCAGCAAAGCAAGTGTCACGTTGATGGAAAATAAAAGAGCGGCAACACCAACAAGGATCAGCACGTTGACAATTAAATCAGGTGTAGCGTGAGCAATCAGCAGTTCCAGCAGCGATACGTCATTTGAAGCCCGGGACATCAGCTGACCGGTTTGCTTGTCATGATAATACCGCAGGGAAAGCTTTTGCATATGGGTGTAAACACGCACCCGCATATCAGATACAAAATGCCAGGCGGCGAAATGGGTGATATAGGATCGAAGGAATGTACAAACAGCCTGTATCGCATAAATACCCGCTAAAATCAATGCGAACTGCAGCGCTTTTTTCCCAAGATCGGGGGTGTTGTTTTGAATCAGGTCGGTTAATTCACGCACAATCATGGGGGTTGTCAGCTGGCAGGCCGTCAGGCCTATGATGGCAATCATTCCGATAATTAAATATTTCCAGTATGGTTTTGCATAGGCCAGCAGCCTGAATATTATTTTCACGCTTGCAACCTCTTTTTTCTTACATTCCCATCATGAACTGATAAATCAAGTCATCAAACTCCGGAAGGTATTCATGGCCGAAATCCGGATATATCTCCATCTTCTTTGGTGAGGTGATTCTGTTGTATGCCGCGAACTGAGTGGATGGTGGACATATGTTGTCCATCAGGCCCGTTGCCATTAACACCTCACCCTTTATTCTTTCGGTTAGAAACTGGATATCAATATAACCAAGCTTTGTGAACAGCTCTTCTTCCCGTTGATGGCGTGGATCGAATCGCCTGAAATACTGTGTCAGCTCAACATAGGCATCCTTGGCCAGGTCCATCTCCCATACCCGCTTATAATCGCTGAGGAAAGGGAAAACCGGAGCAAGCCGTCTGATTTCAGGAACCAGAGACGCACAGGCAAGGGTGAGACCTCCGCCCTGAGAACCGCCCATGGCACCCACACGGGTTTCATCCACATAGGGAAGGTTCATGACAATCTTCGCCAGCATGGCAGTATCCAGAAAGATCTGCCTGAACAAAAGGTTGTCCGGGTTGGGATCATCAAGTCCGCGAATGATATGACCCTGAAGGGTGTTTCCGAATATCCCGCCCTTATCTTCGGACTTACCGCCCTGCCCCCTGCAATCCATAGCGGCCACGGTGAAACCGGAGGATACATACCCGAACTTGCTCTGCCAGTCTCCGCTGTCCATGGAATATCCATGAAACTGAAGCAGTGCCGGCTGAGGATTCGAGGTCCATTTGGGCTTTAATAACTTTGTATGGATTCTGGCACCCTTTACCCCGGTAAAATACAGGTCGAAGCATTCAGCAACAGGGTTTTGATAGCCGGCCGGTATGATCTCGGTCTGAGGATCGGTATTGTTCAGTTCATCCAGGGCTCTTTTCCAGTATTGTTCGTGATCAGAGGGCTTTGGGTTCCTGCCCGTATAAGCTACCAGCTGTTCCAGCGGCATGTCCAGTATTGGCATTTGGTTTTCCTCCCTTAGATTTGATTGTTCAAGCCGTCTTCTTTTAAACGCCATCGATAGCAAATGACATGTTTTTAGCGTTTGATAAAATTATAACCTTGATGCCCAACAGAAACAATGGATTATTTTCTTTAATAACTGGATTATGTTTTGCCAGGTTTCACAGGAGTAACAGATGATCCATCCCTTGGAGTAACTTTCCGGAATACATGGACTTTATGATTCTGGTTTGATAAAATAATCAGGTACATTACAGATTATGTTTGACACGGGGGACAAGGCATGGCATCCAGACAGTATTATTATAGCAAATGGTTTAATACTTTATTAAGAAATACCTTTGGCAATTTTCTGCTGAAGCGGTTTCATGTCAGAATTTATAATGAACAAATCAAGGATGTTAAACCCCCATATCTCCTCATCAGTAACCATGTAGGCACCTGGGATCCGTTCATCCTGTCCATGGGTGTACCCGACCCGGTTTACTTTGTTATTTCCGACGCTCACTTTCGTCATTTCTGGTTAAGGCAGGTCTTTAAGCTTGTGGGCGGTATTCCAAAGGCAAAGCAGATCGCCGATTCCTCCACGATTCGTGCCATCCTCAGCGTTATTAAAAACAACGGTGTGATCGGGCTTTATCCCGAAGGAGCACGAAATTGGGATCTGAAGAACATTGAGGTCATCTACCCCACCGCGAAGCTGATTAAAAGCCTGAAGGTTCCGGTCATTGCAACGGTGATGGAAGGTGCCGGCCTGACAAAGCCCAGATGGGCCAGAAGTTCGAGAAGCGGCCATATCAATCTGAATTACAGCATTCTGTTAACTCCGGAGCAGATCAAGGAAATGTCTGCCGATGAGATCTACCAAAAAATTGTCGATGGTATTCATATGAACGAATACGATTGGCAGGAGAAAAACAGGGTCGCCTTCAAGGGTAAAAACCTTGCTGAGTATTTGGACATGTTCCTGGTGGTGTGCCCGCGCTGCAAAAACCTCTGCTCGCTGCACAGTCATGAGAACACCCTTTCCTGCACCCATTGTGGATATACGGTGGAATATGACGAATACGGCTATTTTTCCACCAAAGACGAACCCTACTTCCTGAACCCGCAAACCTGGAGCGAATGGCAGTCTTCATGGCTGAATGACCTTTTTTCGCAAAGCGAATACACCTCGGGTGAAAAGGCTTTGTTTTCAGACGTTAAAACAAAGCTGTTCACCGGAAAGCGCCGCGGAAAGCTGCGCCAGTATTATTGGCTTGGCAAGGTGGAGCTGTTTTTCAACCAGATTGTCTTTACGCCTGAACGGGGCAAGGATTATGTATTTCCGATTGATAAGATCACCGGCGTAAATATTCAGAACAACAATAAGTTTGAGTTTTATTATGAAGACAATTTATACCGCTTTAAGTTTACCACCCAGCATAAATCTGTTTATAAGTACGAACTGGCATTTAAACTGATCGAATCAATTGTTAAGGGATGATAGTCCAATTAGCGGTTACATAAAGATAGATGGGCTTGAATGATGTCTCTATAATGAGCATTTATAGGTATATAAGTTCACTCAAAAGTTGCTAATTATCCTCAGGTAGAAAGCATGTATCATATCACATATCTGAGAATAAATTGATAAACAACAGCACAAAAGTAATATACACGTATATGGAATGATAAATGCTTTTTTAAAAAGATTTTTTCTTTTTCGCTTGGAAATAGTAAAAGTGTAATGAGCATAGAAATGCAATAAAAGGTAATTAGGATCAGCCATCCGTAACTGATTCTGAACAAGGAGCGTCCGACTTCGCCTAACAAAGCAGTCGGCGCAAGGGCACTGGAAGCACGGAGCAAACATCTCCTATGCCATTCGATTGAAGCACGAGCTGTGCCACACCGATTCGCTGGGTGCGAGCATCGCAAGGGAGAAGGGCTTCGAGGATCCAGCTCATCGGCGTCGCGACTGCTGAGACGTTATCGGAAACCGGGTGCATGAAACGCCGCGTCCTGCGGCGGATTTGATGAAGGTGTGAGGAAAACTTAATGGAAAAGAGAAGATTATATGGACTTTTAATATGCACTTTTCTTCTTTTAGTGTTTTATATTTTCATTACAATTAACGGAAGTTATGGGTTTACCCCAATGCAAGCAGTTGAAGCATTTTTTGATGATGAAGATAATATTGAAATATTTGGTGAAGTCAAACGAGATTGGGCAATAGTTTATTTGATAGATACCTCAAAGGGAGCAAAAACTGTGCTTGTGTTAAGAAAGGGGTTTTTGTGGCATGGTTCAGCTGCTACCTATTTCTATGATGATGTTATTAAAAACGATTTAGTTAAAACTACTGGTTGGATGAGCCTGTCAAATGAAGAAAATAAACAAATTACAGTTTTTGCGGTTCAAGTAAATGACCCAAGAGTAAAATATATAGAAGCAGGATTGGGTTTAGAAAGGGAAAAAGTGCCTATCTTACTAAGTGAAACTGTCATATTTGAATGGGATAAGAAACTTCCTTGGAATGATTTAGGTGCGGTTGCATTAGATAAAGACAACAGGAAATTGTATAGATATGGATATCCCCAAAACACCTCTTTTTTTAAGTCGGAAGATTTGCGATGGTATCAAATTGATAATGAGTAATAGGATAGTGTACAGTTTGATGAATTTCCATATAGGGGTTCAGAAAGAAAAGTTGGGGTTTATGCAAATAAAGGCTATCGACAATTGTTTGTAAAGAATTTTACTATTATCTATAGGGTTGACGAAATTTTAAGGCAGGTTATTGTCGTAACGGTAAGATACTTACCAAGTCACTTCTGAGGCTGCAAAAAATAAAGGCTACCACATCCTATGGCTATTGCTTCGCAGGACAATCTACAACATCTAACAACGCATGCCCACAAGGGTGCGGCGGGAAGGGCTCTGAAGTATGCGCACCACACCGCTTCACCGGGCGACAAGCGTTTAACGTGTAGGGCGCTGGAGTTTTAATTGTGATACACTTGTTTGAAATTGTATAACAAATAACTATAATAAACATCTCTCTTTTTTAATATGTAAGGATTAGCTATAATCATAGAGTATATGAACATTGGAGAGCAACTATCAAACGAGGAGGGCGGCTATAATTTAGCCGAATGGAGAAGAAAATGGACAAGTTTGCATCAATAAAGTTTGATAAAGTCGTTCTAGATTGTCTTAATCCAGAATCGTTAGCTGATTTCTATGTGTAAGTAGTCTGTGGAGTTTCTTATAACAACGGAAGCGATTGCTTGCAATCGCAACACACCGTTATATCGAGGCGGGAGATATGCTCACCGCCTGATTAAGGTAATCGGTACCCGCCACCTATAGAGGTAGGGGACATCTAGGCCTCGTTATAATTCGTTTTTGTTTAGAGATGGAAATGAAGATTATGATATACTGCGAAGGAGGAATAAAAATGAGTATTGATATATTACCGGGCAATTTTATTATTAATCCCGTGGTGGACGGTGGCAGTTTTCGCATATCTAACTTTTTGCTGAGGATGGTTCGGTTTGTCAACAATACAGAAGAGCAAATAGAACTTTTTAAGCTGGTATTCGAGGTTTTTTCTACAAATAAGCCTGTGAAAAAAATAGTCTATTCCGGCGAGGCGCTTGCTTCAAGGATCTCAAACGGTAAAAAGAGTTGCGTTTTACTGCCGAGAGAGGAAGCAATCATTCGCAAGGAGCACTTCTCCATATTGAGTGACTTGGCTGTTGATACGCTTGATATTAAAATGTATTACATACAAAGCGGAGAAGAAAAATCGGAACATGTTACCATTCCGATCGTCAATTATAAAACACAGAACAACTATATTTTCCCAGTCAGGGGCGGAGGCTGGCAAGTCAACGGCAATTATGATTGCCTTGGCGCACATCGTATTCCCGCTCCAGCCTCAATGGAGTTTGCTATTGATCTAGGCCTGCTCAATTCCGAAAGTAAATACGAATGGAATGACAGCATGAGAAACGAAGATGCCCTTTGCTACGGTCAGGAAATTATAGCGATTGGCTATGGGGAAGTAGTGGATTGTTATAATACTGCGGATTGGCGTGCCTTCCCTTCTGATAACCCGGAGAGCGATTGGGTTCGTATCGGAAAACAGTTTGGGCAGGTTCCCCTTCACTGTGGGAATTATGTGGTCATCAGACACGAT
The DNA here is from genome assembly GCA_012523055.1 of Ruminiclostridium sp. Taxonomy (GTDB): domain Bacteria; phylum Bacillota; class Clostridia; order DSM-8532; family DSM-8532; genus JAAYJG01. The sequence continues at coordinate 12,429 of JAAYJG010000279.1, forward strand.
CATAATGAATATTCGCTTTACGGACACATGATTCAGAACAGCGTGACTGTGAAAAAGGGTATGTCTGTCAAGCAGGGAGACGTTCTTGGCAAGTTGGGAAATGTGGGGTTTTCTGGAGCGCCGCATCTGCATTTTCATTTGATGGATGGTCCTGAATTGTTTAAATCAAATGGACTTCCCTGCCATTTCACCAACATCATTGATATGGTTGGAAAACCTCTTTCACTGATTCAAGAAGAGTATACGATTGTATTTACAAAGTGATAGTATAAGCATAATACGAAGTTAAGTTGGTGCACTACCATTATATAATGTGTAGAGAATATTTGGAAATTCTTATAAGGGGCGTGTGGCTTCTGAGAACAAAGCACTCACATAAAGAGCGGAACATGAAGAAGGTCTCTGGAATACAAGCACGAAGTATGCGTGCCACAGCATTCAGCCTAAGATAGGAGCTATCTAAGGCTGAATGCCGTCGTGAGTGCAACTGAAGTGTGCGCACCACAGCGCTTCACCGGGCGGCAAGCGCCGCTAAAGGGAAGGGCCCCGCTGGTCCGGTTCGATGGCGTCGCAAGTGCAAACCGGTAGAAGAAATGGGACGCAAAGCCACGACATCGTGTCGCGGATATACTGGGTGAATCTTTGATGAAGCATAAAGACATTAATATATAATAATATAGAAATTATACTATAATTATGATATAATAATTTAATCAAAGTTGCATGGAGGGTTATTATATGCATATTAAATCATCGACTTCACTTAGGAATGATTATGGAGGTATTTCATCCCTTGCTCATCAAACACAAGAACCAATATTCATTACAAAGAATGGTGAAGGAGACATCGTTGTTATGAGCATTGAGGCATATGAAGAAAGAGAAAAGATGCTATCTCATCGCGCTAAGATATTAGAAGCAGAATTATCCCGTTTAAGTGGTGAGAAAACTTATTCTGTTGAAGAAATTCGACGTAGGTTGATGGAGAAATACGAAAATGCCAAAATATAAAGTTGAAATATTGACTCCAGCATTGAATGATATAGACAAGATAGCAGATTATCATTTAATGATGGTGGGACCAGTATCTGCACAAAAAATTACGGATAAAATTTTAAGTACCATAGAAATTTTAGTCGAATACCCCGAGGCAGGAAGTGAACATCCAGACATATTTTTAAGTAAGCAAGGATATAGAAAGATAATAAGTGGTGATTATGTCTGTATATATAAAATTATAAAAGATGTTGTCTATATTTATCGTGTGGTGCATGGGGCAACGGATTACCCAAAACTATTACGTTAAATATATTAAAAAGATAATAAACTAAATATTCTATGAAAGGGTTATATATGTGTCAATTTGCTCAAATCATGCGTATATAAACGCACATTTAATTGATATGCCAGGAAATGCGCATTATCGGGTTTTGGAGATTGTTCATATCGTTTGTTTTTGTTCCAGACCTGACGCAGACCACCTCGAGATGAAGGACTTATGTTAATACGAAGTATACCGCGATAGCATACAGCACACTCAGTAAGGTTCCAAGAAGGTAATATTCGGCGAAGTTTTTATCCTCGGCGATTTTGTTGTACCGCGCGACAGATTTTGCTGTCAGAACCAGGCCTATAGCTGCGTATTGCCCCACACTAAGCATCAGCAGTATGATCATTCTTTCAAGCGAACCAATCAAAGCTCCTGTTTTATTGGTGTTAAAAAGAGTGTCCTCCCGCGGTTTGTACTTATTTACAAGCTGTTTGACAGTAATATTCGCGGGTTTCACCATCATCAGGAGCAATCCGGCCCATCGCATCATTGTATATAAGTTTATTTGTACTGAACCAAAAAAATCATCCAACCCGGAGAAAAAGCTTAAGCTAAACCCCTGATACAGGAACAGCGAAGCCACAACTGTAATACATCCCAGATGGATGATCTGGTCGGTAAAATAGATTGAAGCGGTTTGTTCCCGTTTACCCTTTTTAAAATACAGATATTTCAGGCTGTCAACCAGCCAGTGAAAGACCGACAGAATTCCTGTGTAAAGGAACAAGGGCGCCGACCAAAACGGAAGTGCACAAAGAAAAGATACGATAAAATAGATCAGTCCGTGAAGCAAAACATATCTGTATCTGTTTTTTTTCTTCTCAGCTAGCTTATCACTTTGAAAATAAAAATCACCCAGGATATGTACCAACAGAAAATAGCTGAAAATATCCTTAAACATCCTTCTTCTCCCCGATTCCGGATAAGATTTTTGTCACTGTGCCAACGGCCCGATGATAAGCATAAAAATCTGATCCGGCCAGTGCTCTTTGTACGTTTGATTGGTGGATATCAAGCTTTTTTGCCGTATCTGTTTGTGTTCCGCCGCTTTTCAGGTACTCACCGATGATTTCTCTTTGCCGATCTGTCCATTTTTCCTTCAGAACAGTATTTAAAGTAAAAATCGTATTCACTAGCTCAGTTATCTCGGGGTATGCTTCTATCTCTATTTTCATGTTTAACTTGGATTCCATCTTCTTTTTCTCTGCAGATTTCAGTTCCTGGATCATTCTACGGGCATGATGGTAGGCCGGCCCATCTGCACCCAAAGGCACTTGCGGGTTTATGTCCGTTGTAATCCCCCCCACACCGATACCAAAGCGCATTTTAACCGGATGCATTTCACGATCAATGGTTTCAAGCATTTCCAGCACATTGCCCCCTGCATTTAGCAGTCCCTGAAACTCATCGCCCAGGGTGATCATAAACTGTGATGCGATGTCGCGAGGATAAGCCTTGTTGATACCATCCAAAAGCCTTGTCAGCTTATCTTGTATTTCCTTACGTTCGGGAATGTTTTTTGAACTGACAATATCACCGATCACAGCAATATATGGCGTGTAGTTATACGAGAAAACAAACATAGTATCACCCATTTAACAGTTTATACCACACTACAGGAACTGTCAATAAATATGCACGTTATTGCACATGATTTTGTATTATGCTGTTCTTTAAGCATAAACAGTGGAGTCCAGGTAAACCGATATTTGTTAAAAGCATAACGTTTATTCGCCTGGTATTCGAAAAGAGATGTCGATTCTGCAATGATTGAGTTCAAAAACTTTATAAATTCTTTAGAATTGTTTTCTTTTATTTTAATTTTTTCCGTTTACACTCATAACAGTGGCATTAATGCCATAAAAAAAAGGAGTGTGAAGATTATGAAAAACAAAAAATTTCTGACCATCATTGCAGTAATTATCATGAGTGGTATGCTGCTCACGGCGGGCGCATTGGCGTTTAATCCTGAAGGAAGCGCTTATGAGCAGTTCAAGGCATTATCCGGCCAGGATCATGACAAGATTGACAACGCAACAGTTAATATGTCTATGGCTGCTGTGGATAATGGTGAACCTGTAATTTCCCTTCATGGCACCATGAAAATGGATACCACCAGTGAACAGATGAGCGGTACATTTGTTGCATCATGTAAGACGACGAATTCCTTCGAAATTTATGAAAACAAGGATGAACTCTTCCTTCACCTGATGGGTTCAGAAAACTGGTACAAGACAACACATAAAGACGAAGAATCTGATGAAGATCACACAGGCTTTAGCAGAAACTCAGACGAGGATTCCAGTAAAGTCAAGCAAATGAAAGATGCTTTTCTTGATACCATCATGCGCGATTACAAGGATCAGCTTACCATGACTGAAGAGAACGGACTGCGCACATTTTCTCTGAAGCTTGATGAGGGCAATATACCCGTATTGCTGCAGACCATGTTCCAGCTGTCAGATATGCGCGAAAATGAATGCCGTAAAACACCGGATCAGCTAAGCATGTTGCCCCAGGAGCTTCAGGACATGTTCAGTGACATGAAGGACTCTGAATACGATGTTGATTTAACAGAGAAGAAGCTGGAGAGTTTAGCAATTTCATTTACAGTTGACCAGGAAAAATGTCCTGTCGCGATGAATATGTCGATCCGCTGCTCTGGCACTGATACCGACGGTGTAGCTCATTCTTTGAACGTTGACTTCTCTATGACACTATCAGATGTTGGAACTACTGTACCTGATATAGCAAATCCTGATACTGCAGCAATCACAACCATAGACAGTGAGGCTTTTGAACGTACTGGTAGAAAATGATAATACGGAGGGGGCCAGACAGTAAATGCCTGGCTTCCGCGGGCTAGTAACTGAGGTAAGAGCACCAGGGCTATAAATGTCAGGCAGCTAATGCCTGACTTCCTCCCCCCTTTCCGAGTGAACCAGGATAGGGCTCAGGTTGCATGTATGTATGTCCGTTTTACACCCTCGTGTTTGCGCTTGTGCATCTTTGGAGAATTTGGGATCAGGTTGCATATGTGCGAGCCCTGGGAAAAGGAAGCGAGGCTCCTTTTTAGTCATACTAGCAGAATTTTACAGGGATCTGGGCCCCTCACTGTGAATATAGATTAAGGAGAAAACCAATGAATGAGATCATAAACGTAAAAAATGTGACCAAGAAGTATAAAAACAGCAAAGGGATCGAGAATGTATCGCTGACCATGGTGCAGGGCGAGGTCCATGTACTCCTTGGGGCGAATGGTGCAGGAAAGAGCACATTGATGCGCACTATTGCCGGGCTTTTGGTCCCAGATTCCGGAGAGGTGTTTTACTACGGTCAAGATGACAAGAATTCCAATAACTATACCAGTGAACTGAAAGAAAGGCTTTATTATGGTGGCTTTCTAATCGAGCAGCCAGAGCCATTTGGTTATATGACCGCCCTTGAAAACCTGATGCAAAAAGGAAGATATTATGCCGATGGAAAAGATAGCGCCCAAGAGGCTTTACAGGCAGTCGGGCTGGCAGAGCGCCAAAATGAAAAAGTCCGCAGCTTCTCAACAGGTATGAAGCAAAGACTTGGCATTGCAGTGGCATTGACCGGCCGGCCAAAGTATCTTGTTCTTGATGAACCTTCCAGCGGGATGGATATTGAAGGCCGCTCTGAGTTGGATGAACTGCTGCGCAGGCTTAAGAATGAAGGCGTATCCGTTCTTCTGAGCACCCACCTGGTTCATGAAGCTGAAGAAATCGCCGACCGCATCACCGTTATCCATGATGGCATTATCTTGAAAACCTGTTTGAAGCAGGACTTCTTAAAAGAAAAAAAGAGCCTGGAAAAATGGTATCTTGAGCAGATCCGCATACCAGCAGGCAGAACGGAGGCAAGTGCATGAAGACCTTTGCGATAACCTTTAAAAACGAATTTCTTAGGATGCTCCACCGAAAAAAACTAATAACGGGGATGATTGTTGCTGCGATTATACCTTTGGCCTTTGCTTTGGCAAACGTTCTTGCCCTGGGGTGGAATCAAGGCCTTGTCTTCCGTGAGGACCTGTTTCGGCTGGTATTGGGCGTTTTTACACCATTAATTCTTCCGTTGTTTGCTATATCTTTAGTATCCGATGCTTTCACAGATGAACAGGCAAAAGGAAGCATGAGGATGTCTGTGCTGATGCCCGACAGCAGAACCGGCCATTTCGCAGCTAAGATAACCTCTGCCGTTGCAGGGGCATCGCTCATGATGCTGTCACTTTTACTGTCAACTCAGCTTTTTAGCCTGGTTCTTCCTTCCCGGGGAGGATGGCTTCTGTCTGTTGGTAACGCCGTACTTCAGGCTCTAGGCTCCCTTTTCCCAATATTCGTCGTGATTGGATTTTCAGTATTGGGCACACAATTTTTAAAGAGCAGCAGCGGACTTTTTCTGGCGTTGGTCGGTCTTGCGATGGTAATGAACCTGAGTCGGTTTTGGCTGGGTAACCTGAATGATTTTCTGCCGGTTAAATGGCTGGGTGCCGGGGCTAATTTTATCTATCTTCCTTTTGGAAGCTTGTGTGTCACTCTTTTGACGATGCTGTTGTGGACAGTATTTACCTGCGGAATTGCACTAGTGCGGTTTGAGCGGCGTATGGTATAGATCGAAAGCATACGGAGCCTATTGTGTTCACAAAGCGTATGCATTAAGATAAAATAGTGTATGGAAAGGGGGCTACGGAAGATGTCAACACGGATTAAAATATTCATCTCTTATCTTGTCATGGGTATTCTTCCATTATTTCTGTTTTTGGGCACCATTTCCTTTGTGGCCTTCAAAACGATAGCGGACAACCCCTTTCTGATGACCATCGGAGAGGATCCTGATAATATATATATAAGTGTCAATCATCTGTCAAAGATTGAGATACTGGCGCAGGAAAACCCCACCGGTTTATTTGACAGGGATATGCTAATGGATATCGATCAGGTTGTTTCCCAGTACCATATTGGAATAATGCTGCTAGATAGTGAAAAAGCTTTGTTTTATACTTCCGACATTTTACTTGAACGGGGTCTGGTGCAAAAAATCATCTCACCACAGAACGAAAATTTTAATATGGAAAATCACTTCGACAGCGAGCATTTCTTCCCTCCTAATTATCACAGATTAGTTGTTGATGATAATTTTCTTGTTATGGAAAGGCCTCTGGAAGAAGGCAATGGCACGCTTTATATTGCCATTGAAACCGGACCCTCACAAAAAGTTTCCGGCACCCCTTTCAAACGCTTTATGTCTGTACTGTTCATCGGTGTGACAGGCTTAATCCTGCTGATGACTTTCATGGTCACACGCAGCATGATGCAATCTCTGAAAGAGTTGAAGAAGGGTGTTCATCGTATATCTGAGGGTGATCTGGATTTTAGCATCAAAACAAACAAACGGGACGAAGTGGCTCAGGTGGTCATGGCTTTTGATGAAATGAGGCTTCGCCTGAAAGCTTCCATTGATGCCCAGGTACGAGAAGATGAGAGCCGCAGAGAGCTTGTGACGAATATTTCTCATGACCTGAAAACTCCTGTCACCGCGATCAAAGGTTATGTTGAAGGCCTAATCGATGGTACAGCGAATACTCCTGAGAAAAAGCAGAAGTATACGCAGACAATTCTTAGCAAAACCATTGCGCTTGATCGGATGATCGACGACCTGTTTTTGTATTCCAGCCTGGATGTCGGGAAGGCGGGTTATCATTTTGAGAACGTTACAGCAGTGGATTTCTTCAAGATACTCTGCAATGAAACCAGGTTGGATCTTAAAGAAAAAGGCTTTGAAGTTCAATGCAGCATTGATTTGCCGCCAGATATCATGGTCAGGCTGGATCGAAGCATGATACAAAGGCTGCAATACAACCTGACTGAAAATGCAGTCAAATATGCCCGGGAATCAGACAGGAAGGTGGTTTTTTCCGCCAGAATACAAGATGGCTTTGTCATTTGTTCAACAGAAGATAACGGCGCGGGCATTACGGAAGACGCTCTGGCGAGTATTTTTGAACGCTTTTATCGTGCCGATGCGGCAAGGACCTCAACGGTGGGAGGAACCGGACTTGGTCTTCAGATATCCAGGAAAATCGTGGAGGATCATGGTGGCAGAATATGGGCGGAAAGCCACTACGGAGAGTTTACACGTATTTTGTGGACGCTGCCGGTGATATTTCTTGAAAATGGAGGTAATGCATAAAATGCCTGACAGTATTCTAATTATTGAGGATGATATCAGTATTGCTGAGCTTTTACGGGATTACCTTGAAATAAACGGAATGCAGGCTACTATGGCGCATACCGGGAAAGTCGGACTGGCGCTGGCGCTTGAGAAGAGTTATGACCTGGTTCTGCTTGATTTGATGCTTCCAGAAATTGATGGTTTTGAGGTACTGAAAAGATTACGCGAGGTAAAGGATACACCCATCCTTCTTGTTTCTGCAAGGCGTGAGGATATTGATAAAATTCGCGGGCTTGGGCTTGGTGCCGATGATTATATCACAAAACCCTTCAGTCCCGGAGAGGTGGTCGCCAGGGTAAAAGCCCACCTGGCAAGGTTCCGGAGGCTGACCGGTAG